>JASHOE010000241.1 GCA_030041275.1 Streptosporangiaceae bacterium | reverse complement strand
CGCCGACCACTTCATCGCCTACCACCTGTCGCTGATCGGCGGCGGCAAGACCTACTCCCAGCTGTCGGCCCTGTCCCGCGCCCACCCCACCAGCACCGCCCTGGCCGGCGAAGTGCAGACCGTGTTCCAGGGCACCACCCTGCGGTCCATGCTGCTGGAGGCCTACGGCTTCGGCACCTTCGCCCAGATCGCCCTCGTCGCCGCCATCGCCTCCTGGATCGCAGCCGGGCTGATGCTGCTGCTGTCCATCCTCGGCCTGGTGCACCTGCAGCGCACCGCCCCCGACAAGGAAATCCTGTCCAAGGTCGTCCACCACACCCCGGTCACGACCTCCTGACCCCACCACCCGAGCCCGGCCAGCAACCGCCGGCCACCCGAGCCCGGCCAGAGGGAAGCTCCCGCCCCAGACCACACCGGTCCAGGGCGGGAGCTTTTGCATGGCCAGAGTGAGCTCCGGCCCAGCAAGCGCGATCTGGCCGCGGCTGGTCTGCCCTCCCGGTTTTGCTTCCTGCCACGCCCGGCACGGCCTGAGATCGGCTTCTACCGCGCCGACTTGCGCGCCAGCAGCTTGGCGGCGTGGTCGGGAACGAAGGTCTGCGACTCGACCGGAGCCCGCACGTAACCGGTCGGCTTCGGCCGCGGCGGAAGCTTCAGCGGCTGCGGCTGCACGTCGCGATAGGCGATGGTGCCGAGCAGGTGGGAGATCATGTTGAGCCGGGCTCGCCGCTTGTCCGTGCTGTCCACGACGAACCAGGGTGCCTCCTCGATGTCGGTGTGCACGAACATCTCGTCCTTGGCCTGGGAGTAGGCCTCCCACCGGCTCATCGACTCCAGGTCCATCGGCGACAGCTTCCATCGCCGCATCGGATCGTCCAGCCGGGATCGGAACCGCCGTTCCTGCTCGTCCTCGCTCACGGAAAACCAGTACTTACGAAGCAAAATCCCATCCTCGACGAGTAGCCGCTCGAAGATCGGGCACTGATTCAGGAACCTGCCGTACTCCTCCTTGGTGCAAAACCCCATCACGTGCTCGACGCCGGCGCGGTTGTACCAGCTGCGGTCGAACAGCACGATCTCTCCTGCCGTCGGCAGGTGCTCGATATACCGCTGGAAGTACCAGGTGCCACGCTCTCGATTCGTCGGCGCAGGCAGGGCCGCGATCCTCGCGACCCTGGGATTGAGGTACTGGGTGACGCGCTGGATCGTGCCGCCCTTACCGGCCCCGTCCCGGCCTTCGAAAATGACCACCAGCCGGGCGTGCTCGGCCTTGACCCACTCCTGCAGCTTCACGAGCTCCGCCTGCAGCCGGAGCAGCTCGCGCTCGTACAGCTTGCGCGGCACCCGATCCGGCATTGCGGCGTCGGAGTCCGGCTGCTGGCTATTGTCGTTGCGCTTCGCCATCGTCCGATCCTCCCGCACATCCGCGGGCACGGCACCGCTGAGCCTGCCGTCGGCCGTTTTGCCGGTCCTGTCCCGGCGTTATGGTGAGCGTCAGAGAGGGCCCGATGCTGAGGAGCTGCGCGCATGAAGGTAGGTCTGCACATACCGGACTTCACGTGGGAGGGCGGCCCGGCGGCACTGCGGCTGCGGCTGCGTGACGTGGCTACGCAGGCCGAGCAGGCCGGAGTCGACCGGATCAGCGTGATGGATCACGTGTGGCAGATCGGCCACCTGGGCCCGCCCGGGCACGAGATGCTCGAGGCGTACACGACGCTCGGGTGGCTCGCCGCCAGCACCGACCGGGTCACGCTGCTGACGGTCGTGACAGCGGTGGTCTACCGTGACCCGGGGCTGGTGGCCAAGGCCGTGAGCACGCTCGACGTGCTCTCCGGCGGGCGCGCGATGCTGGGCATCGGCGCGGCGTGGAACGAGGCCGAGGCTCGCGGGCTCGGCTTGTTCTTCCCTCCTCTTGCCGAGCGGTACGAGCGGCTCGATGAGGCGCTGCGCATTTGCCTCCAGATGTGGAGCGATGACGACGGGCCGTTCGAGGGCAAGCACTATCACCTGGATCGCACGCTGAACTCGCCGCAGCCGCTCAGCCGGCCGCGACCGCGCATCCTGGTCGGCGGCTCCGGCGAGAAAAAGACACTGCGCCTGGTGGCCAAGTACGGCGACGCCTGCAACATTCGCGATTCAGCCGAACTGGCGCACAAGCTCGAGGTGCTCCGCGAGCACTGCGCGACCGAGGGACGCGATTACGCGACGATCGAGAAGACCGTGCAGACGCGGTTCGACCTGGGCCCGAACGGCGAGCGCGTCGAGCAGACCATCGAGCATCTCCACGAGCTCGCCGAGCTCGGCATCCAGGTCGCGCACGGCTCGGTCAGCGACGTCGGCTCACTGCGACCGCTGGAGCTGATGGGCGAGCGGGTGATCCCGGCGATCCAGAGTTTCTGACCCCGGGCCCGCAGGGGTTTCGTGCCTGCCTGGCTCCGTGTTCAGCTGTACACGCGCAGGACGACGGGGAATGCCTCATCTATCGAGCCGATGGGCGTTATCTCGATATCGATCCACGGCAGATAGCGCAAGGCGTTCTCATAGACGGCCTCCGGGTCGTCCTGCTGCTCCTGGAGCATGTACCCGCCGCCGCCATCGAGGCGCACATAGTGCGCAATGACCCCTGCAGGCTGTCCCACCTCGACGAATTTCTTCACGAGGTCGGCTCGCCCCTCGTGGCCAAGTTCTCCTCGGATGCGATAGGTAATCATGTTCATCGGCTTCATGAATGCTCCCCTCCCATGTGCACGGCAACGGTAAAAGCCGGTGGCAACGCCTCGCATCAGGGGGGTCCCCTAGTTTTCGGTGCTCCATCCCCGCATGCCTGGCTGATGTGCGGGCAGCGGCGACTGCGCCGCGGACGGTCGTCCGCTGGGGTGATTCTCGGGAGGCGGGCTTGAACGAGGAACTGGATGAGCGCGAAGTAATAGAGGACATCTGGCAGGCCTACCTGCAGGGTGAGGTCGTGACCGCGCTCGTCAGGGTCCCCGAGGTCGGAGATGCCGTCACAGCCATGAAGTGGGCCAGCATCCTCGCCGGACTGCGGCATGGCACCCAGATAGCTGGCTTCGACCGTCCGGAAGTGTTCGTCTCCGACCCCCCGTACCCAGCGCACCTGTCGCACTTTGGCGACGACCCCGCCAAGCGCTTGCTCATGTTCCGGCCCCGGCCAACCGTGCGCGGTGCCGACGCCGCCTGAGGCGGTGCACGCGCTGGACAAAGGCACGGCGCCTCGCAGCAAGCAGCCCCCGTCTGGCTCGCCGCGAGGCGCCGATGAGCAACGTCAGGTCGGGTGCCGCTCAGAGCGGCAGCGCACCGACCAGCGCGGGCCAGCCATGGTGGACCACCCTCGAGCCCCACGAAGGCGATCAGGAAGGGAACGACGGCGCCCGCCTACCCGGACGACGTGCGGCCGCGTCCGTACCGGTGCACGGGGACCGAAACCCACCCCGTTCCCTCCCATCCGTTGGCTAGAACACCAGGCCCGCTGTTGTCGCCTGCCCGTACGCCCACACAACGGGATGGCTGTGCAGTCCGGCCGGCGATGGTGTGCAGGGCGCGTGGAAGACTTCGGCTGCCGCAGCACCGGCGAGCCGTTGCCCGGGACCCGCTACCTCGGCGCGGCCGGATCGGTGCCCCCGCACCGCGAGGTCGCAACCACCCTCACGCCTGGCGCGGCTCTGGGCCGTCGGCGGCCAGTGGTGGCGACTCCACCCCGGCACGCCCTGCAGGCGGCCCGGAGCTGCGGACGAACGCGCTGGTCCGCAGTTGTCGCTGCGGCAGGATCAGTGCGAGCACGAATGCCACCGCGAGCAGCGGCACGAGGTACAGGTAGATAGGCGGCAGCGCCTGCGCGAAAGCCGTCTTGATCGCGAGCTGGAACGCGGCGGGCAGCTGGCTGAGCGACCGCGGCGTGATCGACGTGACTGCGCTCGTGGCGTGCGCGGCGGCAGCAGGTGGCAGGTGGGCAGCGAGCCGGGCCTCCAGCCGGTGGATGAACAGCGCGCCGATGAGCGCCACCCCGACGCTGCTGCCGACCTGGCGGGCGAGGTTGACCGTCGACGTCGCCGCGCCGAGGTGCGCCCTATCGGCACTGTTCTGCACGATGAGGACCATCACCTGCATGAACATGCCGATGCCCAGGCCTAGCACAACCATGTACAAGCTGGCGGCGAGATGGCTCGTATGCAGCCCCAGTCGCGAAAGCAGGGCGAGGCCCGCGGCCGCGACAGCCGTGCCGAGAATCGGGTACACCCGGTAGCTGCCGGTCTTGGCGATCAGCCGACCCGACGAGATGGCGGTGACCAGCAGCCCCGCGATGAGCGGCAGCAGCAGCAGGCCCGACACCGTCGGGCTGACCCCGGTCACGATCTGCAGGTACGTCGGCAGGTAGCTGATCGCTCCGAACATGGCGACGCCCATGATCAGCGAGATCGCGCACGCGATCCAGAACACCCGGTCGGCGAACAGTCGCAGCGGGATCACGGGGTCGGCGGCGCGCCTGGCGGAGGCGAGCCACGCGACGGTGAACCCGACCGCGCCGACGGCCAGGACGATGATCACCGGTGATCCCCACGCGTAGGTCGTGCCGCCCCAGCTGGTCACCAGCACCACGCACACGATCGCGGCGCCGAGGAGCGCGACGCCGGTGACATCAATCCGGCCCCGGCGGACCGGCCGTGGCAGCCGCAGCACGACGGACGTCACGCCCAGGGCGACGACGCCCACCGGCAGGTTGATGTAGAAGATCCAGCGCCACGACAGGTTGTCGACGAAAAACCCGCCGAGCAGCGGCCCGATCACCGAGGCGAGCCCGAACACTGCCCCGATGAGGCCCTGGTACTTGCCACGCTCGCGGGGACTGACCACGTCGCCGATGATCGCCTGCGCGCCGATCATCAGCCCGCCCGCGCCCACGCCCTGCACCGCACGGAACGCGATCAGTTCGGCCATAGTCTGCGACAGGCCGGCCGCGGCGGAGCCAGCCAAGAACACCACGATGGCGAACTGGAACACCGTCTTGCGGCCGACTAGGTCCCCTGCCTTGCCATAGACGGGCATGACGACGGCGACGGCAAGCAGATAGGCGGTCACCACCCAGCCGATGTGGCTCAGGCCGTGCAGGTCCCCGGTGATGGTCGGCAGCGCGGTCGCCACGATCGTCTGGTCCAGCGCGGCGAGCAGCATGCCCAGCATCAGTCCGGCAAATATCAGCAGCACCTCACGCTGGGTGAAACCCGGACCGGCCGGATCGGCCGCGGCTAAGCCCGCCGGACGGCCGCCATCAGCTGTCGCGCCGACTGTCATGGCGCCACCTCCAGTTGCCCAGCACGGCCCGCGTCGCTCGATCTGCACGATCGTCATGTCCGCAGCGTTCCTGCACGCTCTGCTGGTCACCCTAAACCGAGCGCGGGCAGCGCGTCGGCGCCCCTTGCGTACCACCCTTGGTGGGCTCGGCGCACCCGATCACCAGCGCCGCGCCGCACCCAGCGGGATAACGAGCACGTCAGCTACGGGGGAGCCCGGTGCGGTGTCGCGGGTGCGCGCGACCTTACGCCAGCCCCAGTCCCGGAACGCCCGCTGGGCCGCGGCTGCGGCCGGCAGCACGACGGCCGTCGCCCGCTCCTCGGGGCGGCCGGCCAGCAGCAGGTCATGCAGGGCCCGGCCGATGCCCTGGCGTCGCCACGAAGCGCGCACCACCAGCTCGACCACCGCGAAGGTACGTCCGGGGTGCTCGGCCGTGACCTCGTCGGGCAACGGCGACGTCAGTTCCCGCCACCATGACGTCGAGGGCCGCAGCGGCATCCCGGCGGCGTAGCCAACCGGGTAACCGCCGTGCCCCGCGATCGCCAGCGCAAAGCCGGGCTGGCGGCGCTGCACGCGGAACCGGTCAGCGAACACCGTGGCGTCGTCCTCGCGCAGGTACGGCGGGTCGGCGTACACCTCCGCGTGCAGCGCCGTCAGCTCCTTGGTGCGCTCCCCTGCTTGTGTGCCGTCGAGCAGCTGGAACGAGATGCCCGGCTCCGCCACAGCGACGACGCTACCGCGGGTGCTCCATCAGCTCGACGATCAGGTTGTCCGGACCCCGGGTGTAGATGACCTTCGTGCCCTGTCGGGGGCCGTCCCTGACCACCTGAACCGGATTGACCGGCTCGAAGCCGTAGGGGCGTCCGGCCGAGATCACAGCCGCGATGTCCTCGACGTCGAAGCACAGGTGCAGGTGCCCGTTGTCACACGGCCGCAGGCCTGAGCTGGCCTTGTCGGGCGGACTCGAATAGCAGAGCAGCTCGATGGTGTGTCCAGGCGCGCTGACGTAGCAGATGTCGATTACGCAGCCGGGTACGCCCGTCACCTGCTCGAACAGTTCACCGCGGCACACCACCGCCGCGCTGACGGAAAGGCCAAGCGCGTCGCGGAAGTAGCCAACCGCCCGATCGAGGTCGGACACCGTAATGCCGGTATGGCCGACCGCGGTGACCCGACTGGCGAGAGCGCCGTCCCGCGCGGACGCCGCTGTCATCCCGCCGCCACCTCCACGACGCAGACGTGTGCCCCGACCGCGACGTCGTCCCCCTCCGCCACGCAGTGCTCGAGCATCACCCCGTCGGCCGTCGCCGTGACCTCCTGACTGACCTTCTCCGTCTCGATCTCATACAGCGGGTCACCGGTGCGGAAGGACTCTCCTGGTTGCCTGCAGAACCGGACGACGGTGGCCGCTTCCATCGTCATGCCAATCTTCGGCAGCCGCACGCGTACCCGCACGGTCACGCCCGGACCTCCGGACGGGTGATCGCGAGCACCGCGGCGGTGATCCTGGCCTCGCCGGGAATGACGTGCGACTCGGCGTTCGGTGCGTAGGGCATCGCCACGTTCGGCGTCGTGACGCGCTGTACCGGGCCCCGCAGCGAGTCGAAGCCCTGCTCGGCTACCAGCGCCGCGATCTGGCTCGCTGCGCTGCAGCACTCTCGCGCCTCGTCGACGATCACCAGCCGGCCCGTCTTCGCCACGGACTGCAGCACGGTCGTCTCGTCGAACGGCACGAGTGTGCGGGGATCGATCACCTCGGCACTGACGCCCTCTCCGGCGAGCGTGTCGGCAGCGGCGAGCGCGGGCTTGACCATGCGGCCGATGGCGACCAGCGTGACGTCGTCGCCGGAACGCCGCACCGACGCCGACCCGAGCGGCACCAGGTGCTCGCCGTCCGGGACCTCGCCCTGGTCGCCGCCGCGCCCCGACGGTTCGAGGAAGAAGCTTGGGTTCCGGCTTCTGATCGCGGTCTTGAGCAGCCCCTTGGCGTCGGCCGCCGTCGACGGCGTCAGCACGTTGATCCCGCCGAGGTTCATCAGGACTGGATAGCCCGAGTCAGAATGCTGGGCTGCGTTGGCGGAGCCGCCGCCGTAGCCCGCGATGACCGTGATCGGCAGCTCCAGCTGGCCGCCGGTCATCAGGCGAAGCTTGGCCATCTGGTTCGCGATGGCGTCCATTCCCGTGTAAATGAAGTTCGAGAACATCATGTGCAGCACCGGGTGGTAGCCCGCGGCGGCGAGACCGACCGCCATGCCGGTCAGGGTTGCCTCGCAGATCGGGGTGTTGCGGATGCGATCGTGGCCGAACCGCTCGTGCAGCCCGCGCATGTCTCCCATGATCGACAGCTCGACGTCCTCGCCGTAGATCACGACCTTGGGATCGCGCTCCATCTCCTCGACCAGCGCGTCGTGGACCGCCTCGATCAGCCGTCTGCGCGTCATCTGGCTAGCCCTCCGTTCCGGCGAACATCAGCGTCGCCGCGAGGTCAGGGTCGGCGGGCTGTCCCGCCTCGGCGTACGCCGCGGCGCTGTCGACCTCTTGCAGCACGCGCGCGTCGAGCACGCCGAGGCCATCAGGACTAGCCGCGCCGGCCGAGATCAGGTGTGCGCGCATCCGCTCGAGCGGGTCCCTGGCCCGCCACTGCGCGACTTCGGCGTCCTCCCGGTACCGGTCGCCTGCGAGGATGAAGCGCTCGGCTTCGAAGTGACCCTGAATGCGGTAGGTGCGCGCCTCGATGAACGACGGTCCGTCGCCGGCTCTGGCCCGGTCGACTGCCTCGCCGGCTGCCTGCCAGACCGCGAGAACATCGTTGCCGTCGATCTCGGCGGTCGGCATCGCGAATGCACGCGCCCGGTCGGCGATCCTCCCGGCGGTCACCTCACGCGATGGCGTGAACTCCGAGAACAGGTTGTTCTCGCAGACGAAGATCACCGGAAGCTGCCACAGCGTGGACACGTTGAGCGTCTCCATCAGCACGCCCTGGTTCGACGCGCCATCACCGAAGAAGCAGACCGCTACCTTGCCGTCGCCGTCCAGCCGCGCGCCGAACGCGGCGCCCGTGGCGATCGCAAGTCCCGCCCCGACGATGCCGTTGGCGCCGAGTATGCCCTTGGAGATGTCCGCGACGTGCATCGAGCCGCCCATGCCGCGGCAGATGCCCTCGCGCTTGCCCCAGATCTCCGCCATCATCGCTCGCAGATCGCCGCCCTTGGCTAGGTAGTGACCGTGCCCGCGGTGGGTGGAGGTGACATAGTCCCGGTCAGCGAGGTGCGCGCAGACGCCGGTCGCGACGGCCTCCTCGCCGATGTACAGGTGCACCGCACCCGGCAGCTTGCCCGCCGCGCTGTCCGCGCTCAGCCGTTCTTCTGTCCGGCGGATCAGCAGCATCCGCTCGTAGAGCTGCAGCAACTCGGGCGCCGACGGCTGAACTCCGCCGTCAGCGAGCTGCTGGGGGACGGTGGACTCGGCTGTGCCCATGGAGCCTCCGCTGACAGTCATTGGTCCGGAGTAAGAAAGGTGCTGACCGCGGCCCAGGTCCGCGCTGGCTGATCGGCTTGCAGCTCGTGGCCGCAGTCGTCGATCACCTCGACCCGGCTGCCCGTGATCCGGTCGCCGAACTCCGCCGCGTAGGCGACCGGGACGAGGGCGTCCTCGCGGCCCCAGACGATGAGCGTCGGCGCGCTGATCCGGTGCAGCCGCCGGCTCAGCTCGTGATCGGCGATCGGCCACGCGAACTTCGTGGTGCAACCGATATTCCAGGCGGTCTGCGCGATCGCCGCTGGAATCTGCCCTGGGTCATCCGGGAGCACCCGCGCCAGCGCCTCTGGGTGCGCGGAGAGGTACCCGGGTATGTCTGCTGGCGGTCCGGCCACCATCTGCATGAGCGGGATCGGCGCGTCATCTCGCCACAGCCCGATCGGCGAGAGCAGCACGAGCCGGGCAAACAGCCGGGGGAAGGTCGCCGCTAGGTCGGCCGCCACCATGCCGCCGAACGAATGGCCGATCGCGATGGGCCGGTCCAGCCCGAGCGCGCGCAGTGCTTCCTCGTAGAGGAGCAACAGCTCGAAGAACGAGTGCACCTCGCGGATGGCATCCGGTTCGCCGCGCGTCGTGCCGGGATGCTCCGGCGCGTACACCGTGTGACTCGCCGCCAGCTCATCCAGCAGCGGCTGCCAGGCGAGCCCCGGCAGCGGATGGAAGTAGAGCAGCGGTGGACCGTCACCCGCGACCTTGACGTGCAGTCGCAGCCGACTATCTCCGACTTCAACCTGCTGGTCCCGCACGGTGGCGGTGCTGGCCGCCATCACGCCCGCCCGCCGAACGCGGCCTCGGCCCCGGCGCCGACCGCGCCGTCCGGCACCGCTGCGGCTGCTCCCATCGACGCGGCGGGTGCAACGAGTCCGCCAGCCGCTCCGCGCCCGCGCGGCCACCAGTGGTTCTCCCAGCCCTCGGCATCCCAGATCGGCCGCAGCCGGGGCAGCACCTCCGCGGCGAACAGCGAGATGTTCTTTTCGGTCAGGTCGCGCGGCATCGAGCCGTTCTGCAACATCACCAGCAGATTGCCGATGCGGAACTCCCGCACGAACGCCTCGATCTGGTCGGCCACGGTTGCCGGGCTGCCGACGATCGCGACCTGGCTGTCGACGATCTCCCGATAGGTCGCGGTCTTCATGCGCGCGAGCATCCCGCGGTGTCCGCCGCTGCGCAGCATGCCCTCGATAGCGGCCGGCTCGGCGTAACCGGGCACGGCCATGGCGGTCGCCGGAATTGCGCCAAGACCAGACCGGTAGTGGGCCTGCAGGTGCTCGGCGTATTCGCGCTCGGCCCGTTCGTCGGTCTCGGAGACGGCCACCACCTGGAGGAAGGCGAGCCGGTACGGGTTGAGGTCGCGGCCCATCTGCTCGGCCAGGTCCCAGTAGCGGTCGAAGACCTGCCGCCCGACAAGCTTCGGCCCGTCCCAGCTCAGGTAGACGAATGCATAGTCCCGCTGAAGAATGTCCCGGAGTGTCCCCGCCGAGCCGCTCCCCGGAATCCAGATTGGCGGGTGCGGCTGCTGGATCGGCCGCGGCCAGATGTTGACCTGACCGTACTTCTCGAAGCGGCCGTTCCACGGGAACGGCCTGGGCTCTGACCACGCTTTCAGGATGAGCTCGCGGTGCTCGCGGTAGCGCTCCCTGGTCTCGATCGCCGGGATCGACGCGTTCAGGTTCGCGTCGTAGCTGAGCCCAACCGGAAAGCCGGCGATGAGCCGCCCCCCGCTGATGCAGTCGAGCAGCGCGTACTCCTCAGCGATCTTCAGCGGCTCGCGGGTCTTGCCGAGCGACCGCCCGAGCACGGAAATGGCCACGTCGAGGCCCTCGGCTTGCGCGGCGCACGCCACTGCCGAGGCCAGCAGCGTCGGGTTCGGCGAGATGTCGTAGGAGGACTGGCTGTGCTCGGTGACGCAGATGCCGTCCAGGCCGGACCGCGCGCCGTGCAGTAACTCCGCGTACGCCGATACCAGCGATTCCTGCATCCGCTCCGGCTCAACGATGTCGTAGGGCGCCGTCACGACTGAGGTGTGCTGCTCCTCGAAGCGTGGTGGCATGAAGCGGTACGGCACTTGCTCGAACAGGCTGACCTTCATGCTGCGCCTCCCGAACGGCTCGTATCCGGCTTTACTGCCATCCAGCGCCGTAGTCAACGGGTGCACACAACAACGACCGGGGTCCGGAGTGGGCCCGTGGCACCAGCGACCACGGTCCCTTAACGAAAATCAGCCGCTGAAGCGGCAGCGATGCTGGTGGCTCCCGCATGGATGGCCCGTTGCTATCGCTGCGGCAACAGCAACGGGCCATCCATCGGGCTCGGAACCGGCCAGGCGGGCCGAGCGGGCGACTAGTCGCTGGTGAGCGCCGTCGGCCGAGCGGCAGTCTCCGCCGGTGCCGGCGTGACCGCACGCACGCGGCGCAGCGCAGTCCAGCCGACCAGGGCACCGAAGGCCAGCAGTTCCACGGTCAGCAGCAGGCCGTCGTGATATCCGTGCAGGAACGCGGCCCCCGGCGAGGCGCCCGCCCGTAGCGCTACGCCCTGCCGCGCGCGCAGCACGGCACCGATGACCGTGATGCCAAGCAGACCTGCCAGCTCTCGCGACGCGTTCATCAGCGCCGACGCCACGCCCGAGCGCTCCGACGGCATGGACTGCAGCACCGCGTTGGTGAGCGGCACAGTCATGAGGCCGGCACCCGCCCCGAACATCAGGAAACCAGGCATCAGGCCGGCGAACGTCGCGCCGCCGCCGAGGCGTGCCACCAGGTAGAGGCCGGCCGCCATGACGGCCATCCCGAGCCCGACGACGCGGTGCGTGCCAAGCCGGGGCGCCAGCTGCGGGGCTACCGAGGCGAACGCGGCCATGCAGATCGCCATCGGCACGAAGGCCAGGCCCGCCTTGGTTGCCGAGAAGCCCAGGATGGTCTGCAGGTAAATCGAGGTGAAGAAGTAGATGCCGAAGATGCCGAAGGCCCACAGCATCGTGACCGCAGTGCCGCCGCCGAACACTCGCGAGCGGAACAGCCTGATGTCCACCATCGGCTGAGAGGTTCGCGACTCGATGACGCCGAAGACGATTGCCAGCGCCGCAGCCATCGCGAATGCGCCCACGATCAGCGGCGACGTCCAGCCCTTGTCGTGTCCTTCGATCAGCGCATACGTCAGGGCGAACATCGCCACCGCGGAGCTGACCAGGCCGGGGATGTCGAGCCGATGCGCGGCCGAGGAGTCGCGCGACTCCCGCATGGTGGGGATGGCCATCGCGAAAGTGATCATCCCGATCGGCACGTTGATGAAGAAGATCCATCCCCAGTGCAGGTGCTGGCTGATGAACCCGCCGATTAGCGGCCCGAACGCCAGCGCCATCGCGCCGATCGCGGTCCACGTGGCAATCGCCCTGGCGCGCTCCCTGGCGTCGGTGAAGGTGGCCATGATGATCGCCAGTGTCGTCGGTACCAGCAGGGCGGCGCCGAGGCCTTGCACGAGCCGGGCAGCAATGAGCACGCCGCCACTGGTCGCCAGGCCGGCTCCGAGTGACGCAAGGGTGAAGACGCCTAGGCCCACCATGAACAGCCGCCTTCGACCGTAACTGTCCGCCAGCCGGCCGCCGGCGAGCAGCAGGCTCGCGAACACCAGGACGTAGCTGCTGACCACCCACTCCAAACCCGCGATCGACAGGTGCAGACTCCGCTGAATAGTCGGGATCGCAACGTTGGTCACGTTGTTGTCGAGATAAGTCATAAAGGTGGCCAGGCTTACCGCCGCCAGGATCCACCACCTCCTGTCCTGCTGCGGCCGCAGTTGCGCGCTGGGCTGCTGCAGGATCCGTTCCCTCAGCTGCTGCGTGGACATGAGTACCTCACCGGTTCCGTCCTGTACTTGGTCCATGTACGTCGTTCCTGTACGATGTACAAGAGTCAGTCTGACTTGTACGGCGTATAGTTGTCAACTGATAACAGCGAATCGGCGGGATCGGTGACGGGCGAAGCAGTGACACAGCGAACTGCGACAGGAGCGGTGGCGGAGGCCGACCGCCCGCGGCTGACCAAGGCCGCAGTCGTCGAGCGCGGCCTCGCGCTCGCGGACGCTGAGGGCCTGGAGGCGGTCACTATCCGCCGGCTAGCGGGTGAGCTTGGCGTCACGCCGATGGCGCTGTACTGGCACTTCCGGAACAAAGACGAGCTGCTGATCGGGCTCGCCGACGCGCTCTGGGCCGAGATGGATCTGGAGACAGACCCGCTCGCTGACTGGCCCGGCCAGCTGCGCGGGCTGCTCGAGTCGCTGGTGCGGGTGCTGCGCAGGCATCCGAGCGCGTCGCAGCTGCTGACCGGCAGCGAGAAACGCACCAGTGACGCTGCGATGGTCGCGAGCGAGACCGCACTTGAGGTGCTGGATCGGGGCGGCTTCGACGCGGAATACTCGGCCGCCATCGTGCGCCAGGGCCTGTTTACCGCCGTGATGCTGGCGATGAGCGAACCGGGATTCGAGCCAGGTCTGACGGATGACGAGCGTGTCGAGCACCAGCGACAGGCCCGGGTTCGGCTGGCCCTGTTGCCACCAGATCGTTTCCCGATGCTGGTCGCCGCCGCCGGGCCGATGACCGCGTGCGACAACCCGGACTTCCACTACCAGGTCGGCATCGACACCTTCATCGCGGGCGTGCAGGCGCTCTCGCAGCGGGTGGCCGTCGGCCACGACCGCCGTGCTGGCGGAAACTAGCCGGGAGGAACCCGTGGAGGAGAGCCGGTTCGGGCTGACAGAGCTGGACGATCTGCCGGACGATCTGCGCGAACGCATCGGCGAGATCGCGAGCAAGTCCGGCTTCGTGCCGAACATCTTCCTGGCTCTGGGCCACCGGCCAGCAGAGCTCCGCGCGTTCCTGGATTATCACGACGCGCTCATGAACCGAACCGAGGGCCTCTCCAAGGCTGAGCGCGAACTCGTGGTCGTAGCCACCTCGGCGGCTAACCACTGCACGTACTGCATCGTGGCCCATGGCGCGATCTTGCGGATCCGGTCCAAGGACCGCTACGTGGCCGACCAGGTGGCCAGCAACCCGTGGCAGGCCCCCCTTGACAAGCGCGGCCGGGCCATCGCGGACCTGGCACTGGCGCTGTGTCGCGCCCCCGAGTTGTTTGGCGAGGCCGATCTCGCGGCTGCCCGCGCGGCCGGGCTCACCGACGAGGAGATCTGGGACGTTGGCGCGATCACGGCGCTCTTCGCGGCATCCAACCGGCTCGCGCACCTCATGGCGCTGCAGCCGAATCCGGAGTTCTTCCTCATGGGACGCGGTTCGGGCTGACTCCCGCAGCTCCCTGACCAGCGCGCCGGCGAACTCGGCGCGATTACCAGCAGCCCGCGGTGAGCTCCGTCGGCTGCGGCGCGACCAGATACTCGGCGAGCCAGGAAAGCAGCGGGCGCAGCCGCTCGCACTCGCGGTATACCGGCTCGACGTCACGCACGGCGTCGGGCTCCAACTCGGAGGCGGCCATGAGCGAGCGGTATCTGAGCAAGTCGGCGCGCGGGTGATCGGCGGAGTAGCCGCGCGGAATGCGCTTCATGACGTCGCCGCGGATCTCATGACCGTCCGCGGCAAGAGACGAGACGATATCCGCAAGCACGCCGCCGCTCTGGTCTGCGGCAGTCGCCGCCCGAAACAATGCCACCTGCTCAGGGTCGGCGTAACGCCAGGTGGCCTGGATGGCCAGCCCGTCAACGTTGAACCGTAAGCCGACATAGATGTTTCTGGCCACCCGCACGACGGCGCACTGGTTCTGCCACCAGAAGGAGGTGCTTGCGTACCCCCAGACGGAGAAGTCCTCATACCTGGAGTTCATGTCTGCGAGGTCGTTGAGCAGGTCGATCATCGGCTGCCGCACGTATTCCTCGCGCTGACGCCGTACCCGCTCCCGAGTCTCCCGCGTCGGCTCGCCGTCGAGCGTCAGCAGCACCGCGTACGCCTGCTCTGGCCAGCCGTGGAAGCGCGTCCCCACGTCGGCATGCTATCGAGCGAGCGTGAGCCACCAGGGAGCCCGTTCCCTCCCTCAGGATGACGAAGGGATCCGGCGGTGCAGACGGCTGCCTCGGCCCCAGCTTCCTGAACGTGTTGACTTCTCAGCAGTTATCGCTGAGAAGTCAACACGTTGAGCGCTCGCCGTGCCGCAGCGAATGCGTCGGGCAGGAGACCCGCTACGGAACCTGCCTCAGGCTGCACCCACCAACGTAGGGGTCGCCCGCCTCGGATATGCCGGCACTGAAGCTCTCGCTCCCTGCTACCAGGCCGTCGAGGTGCAGCCGGGGACCGGCTCCGCCGATTCTGACACCCGGCGGACGCACGGCGACAGTGCCCGCTGGCACGTCCACCTCAAGGCCGAGCAGCCCCTGAACCAGCGTCCCGACGGCGGCAGCGGACCATGCCTGCGGCCGGCATGCCGCTGGATACGGCGTCGGCCACTGGCCAGCCGCACCGGAGAACAGCTCAGGCAACCGCCAGCCAAATCCGGCTGCAGCCGAAAGAAGTCCGTCCGCCAGCGAGGCCGCCGTCTTAGGATGGCCAGTCCGGAACAGGCCCCGGACGACGATCGCGGTGTCATGGCTCCAGACCGAACCGCAGTGATAGCTCAGCGGGTTATAGCCGCCGTCTCGTGCCGACATCGTGCGAAGCCCGAACCCGGAGTCCATGTCGTCCTCGCCAAGTCGATCGGCGACGAGGGCCTCCTCGTCCGGCGTGAGTAGTCCGGTACCGAGCAGGTGGCCGATGTTGCTGGTGAGGGAGTCCACGGGTCGCTTCTTGCCGTCGAGGGCGAGGGCTGGGTATCCGTTGACCCAGAACGATCGGCGGAACACCGCCGCAAGCCCCGCCGCCCACTCGCGCCAAAGCTCCGCGCCGGCCACGCCGAAGTGGTCCAGCAGGTCAGCGCCGAGCCGCGCGGCTTCGTGCGCGTAGCCCTGAACCTCACACAGCGCGATGGGCGCAACGGCGATGCTGCCGTCGGCAAACCGGATCGCGTCACCGGAATCCTTCCAGCCGTGGTTCGACAGCCCGTGGCCGCCGCTGGCGTCGACGTACTCCAGGAGGCCATCTCCGTCGGAATCGCCGTGGCAGCGCAGGAATTCCAGCGCCGCCTGCAGATTCGGCAGTAGTCCAGCGACCTGGTCCGCGGGCATGCCGGAGCGCCAGGCGTCGTGCAGCAGGCAAACCCACAGCGGGGTGGTGTCGATGGCCTCGTAGCTGATGTGGCCGCCGCGGCGCAGCTCGTGGGGAATCTTGCCGGGAGCCTCGGCGGTACTGGGGTCATCGCGGGTTCCTTGAAGCGCCGCCAGAGTCCGCAGCGTGCCTGCCGCTAGCTGCCAGCCGAATGGCAGCATCAGGCGCGCCGCCCACAGGCTGTCCCGGCCGAACAAGGTGAAGAACCACGGTGCGCCGGCGGCGAGGAAGATGTCGCTTGGCGCGCCTGGCGTCGTCATCTTCAGCGCGTCCGCGTCCGCCAGCGCCTGGGCCAGCAGAGCCGGCAGCCGCGTATCGTCGGCTATGGCCGAGACGCGCCATGGCGGCGATGCTGCAGGAGCGACCGCGGCAGTCGCGTCATTCACCGCGAGGCGCCAGCCAATCTCGCGCACGCCGCGAGCCTCGAGATGCACCGGCCAGCTCAGGATCGCCGCGGTGCCGGCCGCTGAGAGCGACACGCTCGCGTCGGCCGCCGTGATCGTGACGCGCAGCGAGTCGCTTTCCCATCGCAGCGTCGCGTCAGCGCCGGCAATCGGACGGACCTGGGCCGGTGTGGTGGGGCGAGCGGACTTGATCTGCGGCAAGGCCGCGAGGTCGGCGGCAACCGTGAGCGACAGCACAGTCCGTAACGGCGCGTCCGAGAACGAGATCAGCCGGATGCGCTCGCTGACACCGCCGGAGGTCACGACGCGCTCGCGGTCGACGTGAACCGTCGGATCGACGGTCCAGTCATCACCAAGCTCCCGCGCAACGCTGGTAAACCTGGCTGTTCTGGCCCCCGTGATCCCGCCTCTGACCGGACCAGGCTCGACGCCGCCGACAGTGAGAACCGCCGCGGAGAGCACCCGGACGTCCGCGTGCAGAACCCCCTGAGCGCCGAGCGCCCGAATCTGTCCGCTGGACTCGCTCAAGACCGCGGTGGGCGCGCTCAGTGTGGTGACGAGTTCGTGCAGCCAGGGCTGATCGAGTGCAGACATCAACCCCCCGGCCAGAGCTTGACAAACCATCACCGACGCGTGCATGTTAACACTTTGAACGATCAAAGTGCGATGGTTCCTCTTCGTAGATCAAGGAGGCACATAGTGCTACACAACATCCTTGGTCGGAACCGCAGCACAGATACGGTGCGGACAATCCGCCCAGAGCGGAAAGACTGTGGCGTCAGTTGACGCAAGGCCCAGGTCATCCCGGCGGGATAAGTGATCAGTCAGCCTGTTGGCCTGATTGATCGATCAAAACATGTCGTTGGAGAAGGCGCGAAGGTTGGAGAACACCGGCCCGCCCGGGCCATCCGGGCAAGCAGAGTCGATTGATGAGCGGCCAGACGGGGCGCCCGACGGGTTACGCCGCCCGACCATCGCGAGTGTGGCCAGCGCTGCTGCCGTTTCCCGGCAGACCGTCTCCAACGTCATCAACGCCCCGCACCGGGTTGGCGAGCAGACGCGGCGGCGCGTGGAACGGGCGATCGCCGAGGCCGGCTACCGGCCGCTGAAGACGGCGCAGGCACTGCGGACCCGCCGCTCCAACCTCATCGCCGTCGGAATCCCGAATGCCGATGGCGCCAGAAACCTGCTGATCGAGGGCTTCCTGCACGCTCTCACCGTGGAGGCCCAGCGGCGCGGGTACCGGATTCTGCTGGTCACGGGAGCCGACGACGCGTCCGAGATAAAGGCCTACGACGAACTTCTCACCGACTACGACATCGACGCTCTGGTGTTTACCGGCACGCACCGCGGTGACCAGCGCATCCCGTGGCTGCTCAACAAGGGCACCCGGTTCGTTACCTTCGGCCGACCGTGGGGAACCAAGGCCGCTCACCCGTGGGTGGACGTCGATGGTGCCGGCGGCGTCCGCGATGCCACCGAGCACCTGATCGAGATCGGTCACCAGCGGATAGCGTTTATCGGCTGGCCAGGCGGCTCTGGCGTTGGCGAGGACCGCCTCTCGGGCTGGGAGCAGGCGTGCCGCACCGCCGGGTTGCCGCTTCGGGACTTGTCGCGCCGCATCGAAGATGGGCTCGAGCAAGGCCGGCAGGCCTGTGCCAGCCTCCTTGATTCGCCGAAAGCACCTACCGCCATCGTGTGCGTCAGTGACACCCTCGCGGTCGGCGCGTGGGTTGAGGTGACCGCGCGCGGCGGACGGCCCGGCCGCGACGTCGCCATCATCGGATTCGACGACTCGCCGATGGCTTCCATGATCGGACTGAGCAGCGTCGCACAGCCCCTCTCCGCCGCCGCGGCTGTGTGCGTCGACTGCGTGCAGTCGCTCAACCGCTCCACCGGTACGAGCATGACCGCGCCGCTTCAGGTGCTGCTCGCACCCAAGCTCATCGTCCGGGCGTCGGGATGACCCGGCACTCCGCACCCGCACCCGCTGCACGAGCGCCCCTCACGTGCTCGCGCAGCTATCCGCCGAACCCCGGCGAGAAGGCCTGCACCGTACCACCAACGACGGAGGTAGCAGCATGTTCACCATCAGACCGGTACAGGACCGGCGTACAGGTCGCCTTGTTCGTCGCCTTGCAATCCCCGCGGCCGCGCTGGCCTTAGTCGCCGTCGTGGCTGCCTGCGGGTCGTCACCGAGCTCGTCGTCGAGCGCGCTCACGCCCAACAAGAAGCCGATCACCCTGCTGTTCGGATCGAGCGGACCCGCCGAGACAAAGGCCGACCAGGCGGCGGGCAAGGCCTTCACGAAGCAGACGGGGATACCCGTCAACGTCGTTCCGTCGGCGAACCTGCAGCAGCAGCTCGCCCAGGACTTCGCCGGCAACCGGCCACCCAACTTGTTCTACCTGGATCCCACCTCGCTCCAGGAGTACGCCTCAAAGGGAGCCCTGTATCCCTACGCTCAGAGCCTGTCGAATGTCGGTGACTTCTACCCCTCGCTCAAGTCGGCGTTTACGTTCGGCGGGAAACTGTACTGCGCGCCCAAGGACAGCTCCACGCTCTCCCTGTACATCAACAACGCGGACTGGAAGGCCGCGGGGCTCACCTCGGCTGACTACCCGAAGAACTGGAACCAGCTGGCGGCGGATGCCAAGAAGCTCACCATGGACGGCCGGGTCGGGCTCGTCACAGACCCGAACGAGTCACGGCTCGACGTGTTCTTGTATCAGTCGGGCGGCAGCGTCCTCAACGCCTCGGGGACCAAGGTCGTTCTTGACAGCGCTGCCAACGTGCGCGCGCTGACCTTTGTGCAAGGCATGCTCAAGGCCGGCATCATGGCCTTCCCATCGCAGCTCAGCGAGTCCGACGAGATACCGGCACTCGGCGAGAACAAGACAGCGATGATCATCAGCGGCCCGTGGATGGAAGGGGAGATGTCGCTCGACTACCCGAAGGTCGGCTACACCGTGCTGCCGCTGCCGGCCGGCCCGACCGGGACCCAGGGCACGCTCGTGTTCACCAACTGCTGGGGAATCCCGAAGATCAATGACAACCTCGGTGGGACGATCGAGTTCGTCAAGTTCCTGACCACAATGGGTCAGCAGCAGAAGTTCACCAAGGCGTTCGGGGTCCTGCCGTCGCTGCAGACCCTGAGCGGATGGTTCAAGACCGCGTTCCCGCAGAACGCGCCGGAACTCGACGCCAACGCCTTCGCCCACCCAGACATCAACATCGCCGGGGACACCAACGCACTCAACGCCTTCGACTCGGCGCTGGCTCAGCTCGCCACCCAGAGCCCGAGCAGCATACTGTCCGCGGCACAGACGAACCTGCAGGCCGTGGTCAACCAAGACAAGGCCTGACGCGCCTGCCCTGCGGGCGCTTCCCGCCAGCTCGGAGCGGAAGCACCCGCAGGGCGCCGCCAGGCGGCGCGTTCCGGATTGACTGCCGGGCCCAGCCGAGCCCCCTGGCGCTTATGGCACAACAGCGCGCCGAGAGGACCGCCAGTGTTCGTAATCCCGCAGGCGCAGCGCGATGCCAGCACGAGGCGACTGCGCCGCCGTCCCGGTGAAGGCTGGCGTGACCACCTGGCGGGCTGGCTGTTCTGCCTGCCCGCAGTGGCGCTCGTCGTGCTGTTCCTGCTGATTCCGATAGCGCTGGCCGCCTGGGTCAGTGTCAGCAACTATGGCGGCATCGGCAGCCCTCTTGAGGCCGGCGTGCACTGGATTGGATTCGCCAACTACAAGGCGCTGCTGACCGAGCCCGGGCTGTCTCAGCAGCAGTTCGGCGAGAGCATCAGGAACACGTTCTACTACGTGCTGTTCGTGGTTCCCATCCAGACGTTCCTGGCCCTGTTCCTCGCCGTGGTGGTTAGCAGGAAACGGCTGTTCGCCCGGAGCTTCTTCCGGACGGCCTACTATTTCCCATCGATCACCAGCTCGGTCGCCATCGCGGTCATGTTCTCGTTCCTGTTCAGCGGGACCGGCACCATCAACGCTGTCCTCGGCTTCATTGGTGTGCACGGGCCCAACTGGTTTACCGATCCCAGCGGCCTCATCCAGGACCTGCTCGCCGCCTTCGGCGTGCATAACGGGCCTGCCGTGCTCGTGAACCACGGGCTGCTCGGTAACTCCTGGTGGAGTTGGCTCGCCGGGCCCAGCGTGGCAATGTCCGCCTTGATCATCCTGGCCATCTGGACCACGTCCGGCACGTTCATGCTCATCTTCCTGCCAGCGCTGTACAACATCTCCGCGGAGGTCGAGGAAGCCGCCCAGATCGACGGCGCCTCGGCGTGGCGGCAGTTCTGGAAGATCACGGTGCCACTCGTCCGGCCGACCATGTTTCTCGTCCTGACCCTCGGACTGATCGGCACCTGGCAGGTATTCGAATCGGTCTGGATCATTACCGCGGGGATGCCAGCCGGCACGACGCTGACGCCGGCCTTCCTTTCCTACGAGACCTCGTTCAGTGACCAGGAGTGGGGACAGGGCGCTGCGATCGCCTTCCTGCTATTCGGGCTCATCATCGCGGTGGTGCTGCTTCAGCGCTGGTGGCTATGGAGCCGGGAGTCCGCCAACGACCGCAGGACGCGCCGGGAATTGCGCAAGGCGGCGGTCCGGTGAGCGCCGCGGCGGGAGGCGAGGAAGGGGGACCGACGGCGATGCTCGACAGTAAGCCCGAGGCCGGAATAGCCCCTACGCGCCGGAGGTCACTCGCATGGCAGCGCCGCGCCGTCCCTAACTCCGGGATGACCTGGTGGCGGCGGCGCAGCCCATGGCTGCGGGCGCTGACCTACCTTGTCCTCGTCACCATCGCGGTGCTGTACATCTACCCGTTCCTCATCGAACTCGGCACCGCATTCAAGACCAATCCGGACGCGGTGTCCCACTCGGCCAACCCGATCCCGCACAACTGGGTTGTCGCGGCGTTCACCGAACTGAGTGATCAGGGCTTCCCGCACTGGTTCGAGAACTCGGTCTACCTGGCCGTGTCTGTCACTATCGGCCGACTGACTTTCGACTCCATGGCGGGCTACGCACTAGCCCGGATCCGATTCCGCGGCCGCCGCGCACTGTTCGCCGCATTCGTCGCCATGCTCGGCGTCCCCGGCATCGTCCTGCTGATTCCGAGGTTCCTGGTCTTGCTTCAGCTCGGCATCTACAACACGTACCCCGGCGTGATCATCCCCCTCATCACCGACGCGGCCGGCGTGTTCATCATGAAGCAATTCTTCGAGTCGATCCCCGAGAGCCTGGAAGAAGCGGCCAGGATCGACGGCGCCGGGGTCATCCGGATCTACTGGTCCATCATGCTGCCGATGGCGAGGCCAGCGCTCATGACGCTCGCCATCTTGTCGTTCCAGGGCTCCTGGAACGACTTCCCCGACGTCCTGGTCGCCGAGAACAGCCCCTCCCTCGACACACTCACCACCGGAGTGGCCCGCCTGGTGAGCGGCCAGCTAGGTGCGGCCGCCACGGAGTATCCGCTCAAGATGGCAGCCGCACTGCTGATGACGCTGCCAGTCGCGATCATCTTCTTCACCTTTCAGCGGTACATCGTCCGTACCGGCGAAGGCGCCACCAAGGAGTGAGCTTCTTCACGGGAGCCCCTTGGCCGCTGCTCTGGCGGCGTCAAGCACGTCGGCGATCGGGATGCTGAGCAGCTCTGCCGCGGCGCGGGCGTCGGCGAACTCTGGCTGCACCGTCACCACCGCGCCGTCGAGCCAGCCGCGCTTGACCCGCACCGGCTGGCCGCCGACCTGAACTTCGACCTGGTCACGGGGGAGCGCGAGCCGACGGACGTCAGTGACGCGCACACCGAGAGTCGTTGTCACCCGGAGCAGGGTGCGCACCACCGAGTCGATCGTGTCCGCCGGGGTGAGAGCGGTGACCACCTGCCCTGGCCGTCCGGTGCGCATGAGCACGGGGGCAAGCCAGCAGTCGATGGCGCCCGCGGTCTGCAGCGCCTCGAGCGCGTCCGGCCACAGGCGCGGATCCAGGTCATCGATCGTCGACTCCACCAGTCGCAGAGCGGAGGAGCCCCAGGCAGGCGCCCGGCGCGCGGGCGCCCCTACGAGCGCCCGGACGATGTTGGCGTGGCTGGCGGGATCGCGGCTGCCAGCGCCACTGCCTGCGGATCGAACAGTCATGGCCGGCATCGGTCCCCATTCGGCGGCCAGCTCGGCGAGTAGTGCCGCGCCGGTGGGGGTGCACAACTCCCCCTCGCTCGGCGCTGGCCCCGCGCTCACCGGCGCCCCGGCGTCAGAAAGCAGCCTGACGACCGCCGGCACCGGCACGGGTAGCGGTCCGTGCGCGGTGGCCACCGATCCGCTGCCGAGACCGACGCTGCTCACCGTGACCGCGGCGTCAGCCGCGAGCAAGCCGAGGGAGTCGAGCGCCACGGCGCAGCCGATGACGTCGGCGAGCGAGTCGAGGGCGCCGACTTCGTGGAAGGCGACTCGCTCAGCCCGGATGCCGTGTACCTGCGCCTCGGCGTCAGCCAGGCGGCCGAACACCCTTGTCGCAAACGCGTCAGCGGCGACGGGCAGGCCGGCAGCACTCACCAGGGCGAGCACCTCGGTGAGGCCGCGGTGCTTCTGGCTGGATGCGGCCGCGACCACCACCCTGGTGGCGCGCAGCCCGTGGCGGCGAACGCTCGTCACCTGCAGGGCGAGCTGCTCGCCGGTCGCGGCAGCGAGCCGGGCGATAGCCGAGCTAACCGCCGCCTCGTCGGCGCCGGCATCGATGAGCGCCGCCAGCAGCATGTCGCCGGCCGCGCCGGCGCTGGCGTCGATCCAGGCGACCGGGCTCACTGCGCTCCCCGCCGCGCCCACAGGGCTGGACTCCCCCGCCGGGTCTACCGGGCTGGACTCCCCCGCCGGGCCGCCGCCCATAGGGCTAGACTCCCCCGCCGCGCTCACTGGGTCTGACCGACGCGGCGAGCGATCCGGGCCGCAGCCACCGCGGCGCCGAAGCCATTGTCGATGTTGACGACCGTTAGCCCTGGCGCGCATGCGTTCAGCATGGTCAGCAGCGCCGCGAGCCCACCCAGCGAGGTGCCGTAGCCCACGCTCGTCGGCACCGCGATCACCGGGGTCCCGACCAGCCCGGCCAGCACGCCGGGCATGGCCCCGTCCGAGCCAGCGATGGCGACGATGGCATCCACGACGGCCAGCCTGTCCACCTCGGCCAGCAGGCGGTGCAGCCCGGCCACCCCCACGTCCGGGATCAGCGTCGGGTTAGTGCCGAACACCTCCGCTGTCACCATCGCCTCATGAGCCACCGGCAGGTCCGACGTGCCGGCGGTCACCACGGCCACCGTCCCCCTCGGCGCGGGCACGGGACCGACCACGACCGTCTGGCCCTCGTCGTCGATCCTGGCGGCCGGGAACTCGCCGCGGCAGGCCGCCCGCGTCGGCTCGTCGCAGCGGGTCGCAAGCACTGCCCGGCCCTGGTGGGCGGCCGCGAGTTCCCGCAACGAGGCGACCGTCTGCTGTGGGGTCTTGTGCGAGGCGAGCACCACTTCCGGGTCTCCGGTCCGCGCCAGCCGGTCGGTGTCCAGCCGGGCGAAACCGATGTCACGGGGTGGCAGGCTGCTCATGCCCTCATCGTGTCATGATGCCTCAATGCCGGTTCCCCGCTGCGCGCAAGCACCGCCCGCCGATGCCGCGGCCCTGCTGGACTGGTTCGGCCGCACCAGCGAGGTGACCGTCGCGTTCTCGGGCGGCGTCGATTCTTCCCTTGTCCTCGCTGCTGCGGCGCGCGCCCTCGGACCGCCTCGGGTCCACGCGGTGACGGCGGTTTCTGATGCCCTGCCCGGCGGAATGCTGGACGTCGCGCGAAGAGTCGCGGACATGCTCGGCGTCCGCCACTCAGAAGTCGAAACCAAGGAAATCGACAATCCCGGATACGCGGCGAACGGGCCAGACCGGTGTTACTTCTGCAAGGCCACGCTGATCGACACCGTCGCGGCGCACGGTTATCTCGGCGCCGGGAACATGCTCGTCACCGGCACAAACGCGGACGACGTCGCAGCCGGTTGGCGACCGGGTATCAGGGCAGCCGCGGAGCGCGGCGCGGGCACGCCGCTCGCTGACACCGGAATGGGTAAGCAGGCCGTGCGCGAATTGAGCCGCCGCTGGCAGCTGCCCACCGCGGACCAGCCGGCCAGCCCGTGCCTGTCGAGCCGCGTCGCTTACGGAATCCCCATCACCCCTGCCCGGCTGGCCAGGATCGACGCCGCTGAGCACGCGGTACGCCAGGTGCTCGCCCGGTTCGGGATTGCCAGCCGCGACCTGCGGGTGCGTGATCTGGGCAGCGGGGTGCGCGTTGAAGTCGACGCCGAGACCGCAGAAGCCCTCGACGACCTACCAGCCGCAAGCGACGCGGTCAGCCGAGCTGCCGTCACCGCGGGCTTCGCCGACGCACCCGTTCACCTCGCGGTATTTGCATCGGGGTCGCTGAATTCGGCGCTGCCCGCCGAGCTGAGATTCCGCTGACCCGCTGGTTATGTCGCGGCCGCCAGGTAGGGGATCGTCTGGGGGCCCTCCGGCAGCACGCAGATCCGTGCGGCCGGCCCCAGCTGGCGCAACCGCGCAGCGACGGTGTCGCTGATGTCCGCGGTCTGCTGGAGGTGGGCATCGGCCAGGTCGGCATCCGACAGGTAGGAGGTATGCATCACGACCGTGCTGCGCACCTGAATCTGCGCCTGGATCTGTACCTGCCACTGGTCGGGAACGGTAACGGAGCGGCCGGTGATCTCCGCCAGTAGTGCCTGCGGGGACTCAGCGGAGCGCAGCACCTCACGATAGGAGCCGTGATCGGGATAGCCGTCGCGGCACTCTGCTGCGCAGATGATCATCCCGCCATCGCGCACCACGCGGCTCGCCGCTGACATGCCTTTGACCGACTGGTACAGGTTCTGATCGAGCGGGAATCCTGAGCATGTCGTGACCACAATGTCGCACGGCGCGGCCAGCTCGCGCATAGCCAGCCGCTTCGCGAGCTTCGCCGCCCGGGCGTGCATCGGCAGGATGTCGCCGCCGAACGCCGCCACTATCTGCTTCTCCTGGTTGAGCACGACGTCAAGAGCAAAGGTGACGCCGGTGCCGGCCGCGATCGCCCGGACATCATCATGCACCGGGTTGCCTTCAGTGATCCCCCAGGTTGCACGCGGGTGCCCGATCCTCGCCGCGTCGTGCAGGACCAGCACGGTATCCAGGCCGGCGAGGCCGGGCGCCACCATCTTCGGGCCGCCGGAAAAGCCGGCGAAGAAATGCGGCTCCACGAATCCTGTAGTGATCTTCACGTCGGCCGCGACCCACTCGGTGTTCAGCCACACCGGAACGTCAGCGCCGAACGTGCCCATCCAGGTAAGCCGGGATGCATTCCGGGAATCGTGGTTCACCACCCGGACCGAATCGACGACGACGTCGCCGAGCATGGCCCGCAGCTCTGGCTCGGTATTCGCCCGGTGCGTCCCGG
Source organism: Streptosporangiaceae bacterium (assembly GCA_030041275.1). Classification (GTDB taxonomy): domain Bacteria; phylum Actinomycetota; class Actinomycetes; order Streptosporangiales; family Streptosporangiaceae; genus JAJYUU01. The sequence goes on along the minus strand of JASHOE010000241.1, from coordinate 9,938 downwards.
TAGCCACCAGCACGACGACGTCGTCGAAGTTGATGATGCCGTCGAGCTCGGCCAGCACGGCCGGAAGCATCAGGCTGCTCGGCTGCGCTCTCGTACCGTCGCAGACCGAGATCGCCACGGTCTGCCCCGGCCTGACCCGCTCCGCCAGCGGCGGCCCGCTCACCGGGTCCCGCAACGCCGCCGTCAGCGCCACGGCGGCATTCGGTACTGGCGCTGCGGCGCGCGGATAGATCACCTCCGCGCGGTCGGGTACCTCGATCTCCAGGCCGGTGTCGCCGTAGGCGAGGCTGACGCGCATGGCCCTTATCAAACCCGATGCCGGGTGGTGTCGTCACTGGCACAGCCCGCGCCCTGCGTTAGGTAGCCGGCGTCCAGTCAGCGGAGCGGCGAGTCTCGACAGGGTTGCGGCGGGCGCGGCCTGGTCGGATGCGTGCACCAGGAAGGGCCTTGGTCGAGACGCTCCGGTCGGCGCCCGCTGGGTCGCTGCGCGGAGATTCATGCGGCGCGGGCTGGGTCGCTGACCCGCCGCCGCTACGCGCCGCTCCCAACCAAATGAGCCGCTGGTCCTAGTCTGGCGGTGAACAATGCCACGGAAGGGGTTGCGCCATGACCGAGCCGCCGACGGAGCCGATCGGCCCGCAGCTGTGGATGAGCCCAGACGGGTTCTTTTCCTTAGCCGGCCGTGGCCTCGTGCTGACGGGCCTGTTGCAGGGGCGGGGTGTGCTGACGGTGGGCGACGACCTGGTGTGCGAGGGCGACCACTGGCCCGTCACCGGGATCGAGATGGTCGGCTCTGGCCCGCTGAAGTACGCGGAACCGGGCGGGCAGATCGGCGTTCTGCTGCGGAGTTGCTCTACCCCAGACCTGCTGCGCGGCAAAACCGTCCAGTTCCTGCCCAAGCCCGGCCGGATCAAGGCTCCAGAGCGCGGTTTCGCCCGGAAACTCACCCGCAGGCAAGGCTGACGGTCGCGGCCAACGGGCTGGCGCCGGCGGCCCCGGACCGGGCGGCATCGGCGCCCGGCCCGGGGTCTTCGGCGACTGTCAGCTCAGTGCGCGTGCACGTGGTTGGGCGACCCGAGCTCCTCGACAATCCAGTCGACCATGACGGCCAGCAGGCAGCAGGTGCCGCCGAGCAGCAGTCCGATGCGCGCTTCCTTCCCCATGAGTGCCCCCTAGCGACGTCGAGAATTACCTGGCAGCCATCCCCGGCGTACTCTCTGCGGAAACGCGCGAGAGGCTCAAGTTCCGGCTGGCCATGCCTGCGGCTGACCCGAAGGCCGGACTCCCCGCGGCGGGAGCGGGAAGCCACGAAGGCGTCGGCATAGGCCGAGTCCGTGAGCAGCAGGCGACGTGGGCGAAGGCGTGACCTAGCGCCACCAGAGCCGGCACCACTCACTGGCAGAATCAGCGCGCCTCCAGCGGCCTACTTCCAGAGTTGGCGGCTCGCGAGCTCGGCACCCTTGACGATGTTCTCGTATTTCGTCCACGCGGCCTGCGCGTGCCAGCGCATTCCGCAATCCGTGCCCGCAATCACGTTTTCCCGGCCGCAGACGCTCGCGAAGTTGACGATCGTGTCCGCGACCAGCTCGGGGGGCTCGACCACCGGGGTTGTGTGATCGACCACGCCCGGAATGATGATCTTGTCCTCCGGCCACTTGAACTCATCGCGCCAGATCCGCCATTCAAGACGGTGGGTCGACTTCGCTGACTCGAGCGAGAACGCCTGGGCCTTGACTTTCAGCATTAGGGGTGCGAACTTGCGGAGCGGCTCTTCGTTGGTGTGCATGCCGGGCCAGCTGCCCCAGCAGACGTGGAACCGGATCATATCCTCCGGAATGCCCTCGAGCGCAGCGTTGAGCGCCTCGAGGCGCAGCATGATGAACCGCTCATACTCCACGTCCGACATCGGCGGGCGACGCGCCTCTTCCCAGTCATGGCTGATGGCCGGGTCATCGATCTGGAGAATCAGGCCGTTGTCCGTGACGGTCTTAAAGATCGGCGCCATGACCTCGGTCAGCGCGACGACGAACTCGTCGTCACTCTTGTAGTACTCGTTCCAGACGAACTCCTCGAGCCACTCCGGGGCGATAACGCAGTAGAAAGCCTCCTTGTCGGGCGCGTGCGCCGCGAGCGCTTTCTTGAACAGCTGGATGTCCTGTTCGAACGGCTCGATCGACTTCAGCCTGAGCGGTCCGCCGACTACCGTCCGCATCGACATCACCGGGTTGTCCGTGGCGCCCATCATGGTGGCGAACATGTCTGCGTAGAAGTCGTCGTACTTGAAGAAGTCCCGGCCGAGCCAGCGCACCCGCTCGAGGCTTACTGGTGGTTCGTCCGTCGGGATGTTCGGGGTGATCGTCTCGAAGCCCTCGACCATCTGGAACATGGTGCCCGGCCCGATGCCCGCGGGCTCACCGTTCGAGATCACGTCCATCCCGATCTCGACCTGCTTCTTCACGAGCTCGTTGATCTCGTATTCGACTCGCTCGGGCGGCGTGGCCGGCGGACCCATCGCCGCGTTTCCGGCATCGGGCATGAAGAGCTTGCCCGTGTGCGTGGCGAGAATCCGGTCAGTACTCCGCTGCATAGTCATCCTCGCGAGGTCGATGAGCCGTCAAGTCCGTGTCGGCAAGCTAACCATGCCGACCGGCGCTCGCTCCAGCTTTGTTCGATCGGACGGGGTAATTCGGCACCTCGGCGTGTGCCAGGATTACGCCGGTCCGGGGAAAGGGATGCGCACGTGAGCGACTCAGGTGAGAGCGAGATTCAGGGCAGTCAACCCACGCGGCTCGACATGGCGAATTCGGCGCCCGCAATGCCGGTGATCCGCAACCACGAAAAGCAAGCTGGCGTGCCGTATCCCCTGATCCATGGCTCACCACGCGTAATCGGCTGGCAGTTCAATCCGCCATCGGGCGGTGGGCCCCAGTTCGTGATAATCGCCTGGGGTGTCATGGGCGGACTCAGAGTCATGGAGCACTTCCCGCTGACCGAAGACGGCTGGCGCGACGCGTGGCGCTCGCTGTGCCAGCAGGACCCGCGCGCCGCTGAGAAAGCTGCAGCCGTTCTCTTCGAGCGGGCCGCTGAGGACGCAGCAGGCGGGACACCATATCCGGACTCCGACCAGCAGCCGACGCTCATCGTGACCACGAACGATATTCCAGGTCACCGAATAACCCAGGTCCACGGAGACGTATTCGGCCTCATCGTCTGCGCCCGGAATTACTTCAGCAACCTCGGCGCATCGCTCCGGACCGGCGCCGGCGGCGAGGTTATCGGATACACGAGATTGCTCACCGACAGCCGCAACCGGGCCCGCGAGCGAATGTGGCGCGAAGCTCGCAGCCGAGGCGCAAACGCCGTCGTCGCGATGCGGTTCGACTGCAACGAGATCGGTGACACCATGTCCGAGGTCGTCGCCTACGGCACAGCCGTGACGGTTGAGCCGGAAAGCTCGCACCTCACCCCGAGTCCCTGACACGACGAGACTCCGCACGCGCCGAGTTCCCTCGATAAGAGTCGGCCGCGATCTCTGGTGGAGCGCTCGGCGCGGCGGCTAGCCCCGGCCAGGCTTGGCGGACCTCACTGCGGAGATGAAATCGCTGATCGAGGCCTGGAATGCGGCTATCAGCCCCTCCGCTTTCTTGCTGTCGAAGTCGGCCAGGCTCGCCCGCTCAGCCGGGCTCGACTGGTTCATGACCTGTGATCGTTCCTGGATGACAGCGGTGGCGTCGCGCGCGGCGTCGATGAGCTTGCCCGCCGCCACCCGAGCGGCCTCGGACCCGGTTAGCTGGACGACAGCGACGGTCTCGTTCAGCTGGTTCACCATGTGGTCTGAGCGCTCGATCGCCGGAAGAATCACCGAATCCGGCATGCGGTCCGGCGCTCCGGCAAGCCAGATTCGGATCTGGCCCATGCTCTGGGCAATGAACCGCGCAGTCACGACGAGTCGGGCGTAAGAGGCGTCCACGGCGTCGGCCCTGGCGTCGATCCGCGCCTGACGTGCCTGCTTGCCGTCGTAGCGGGATTTGAGCCATACCGAGCCGAGGCCACCGCCCAGCCCACCGACCACGCCGGCCGCCGCGCTGATCAGATTGTCCCAGGGGAAGGCCACAATCGGCAGAATAGCGGCGCGGAGGCTGATATCGCCGGGTGTCAGCAGAAGGTAGCGGCCAGATAGAACCGGGAATGCGCCAAGCGGAGATGCACCTCCACGGAATTACCGCGTCCGGTAGTGCACCCTGTGGGCCGACACTCGTACCGTGGCAATTGGAACGGTGCGGGCAGCGGCACTCCGCGGTGTGTTCGCCCGGCAAGGAGGCAGCGATGGCGGTTGAGCTAAACCACACGATCGTCCCAGCGCACGACCCCGAGGCGTCGGCCGAGTTCCTCGCCAGTGTCCTAGGCCTCACGGTGGGCCCGCCTGTCGCGCACTTCACCCCGGTCACGCTGGACAACGGGGTAACCCTGGACTTCGACGCAGCGGAGACGATCGACGCCCACCACTACGCGTTTCTCGTCAGCGAGGAAGAATTCGGCGCGGCGTTCGGCCGGATCCAGCACGCGGGTATCGAGTACTACGCCGATCCGGCCTGCCAGCGAGTCGGCGAGGTCTACCGGAGCAAGGCCGGCGGTAGCGGCACCTACTTCCGCGACCCGAATGGCCACCTCATGGAGATTCTGACCGCCGGGTAGCCGGCGCGGCCACGACGGCCAGCTCCCGCGCCGAGGCCTGTTGGCAAGCCCGCCGAGCTGTCGACCGCGGACCGAGCCCGCAGCATAGAATTCAATTCTGGAAAGGGTGGGGTTAGCGCAGCGCGAGACGAGCGCCGGCCAGTCTGCGGGTTGGATCTAGCGGCATGATCGGCGTCCGGCTTATCCGGTCCGCGCGGGCGCGATGCAGAAGTGTGAGGCTGAAGACGATGGCCAGGCAACCAGTCGCCGGCAGAGCACTCGGCGGCTCTTGGCAGTGGAGCCGCACTGCGCAGACGCAGCGCGCCCTGCTCGACGCCGCCCGCGAGGTCTTCACCGAGCAGGGGTTCACGAGCGCGAGCATCGCCGACATCGTGGATCGCGCCGGATCGAGTGTCGGCAGCCTCTACCATCACTTCGGCGGGAAGAGCGAGATCTTCATCGCGCTCTTCCAGGAACATCAGGCAGCTCACGAGGATGCGGCCAGCAAAGCGGTCGCGGCTGCACGGCTGGCGGGCGTCACCGATCGGGCCGAGCTCTTCTGCGTTGGCGCGCGCGCGTTCCTGGAGGGTAGCTGGCGCCGCCGTGACCTGGCGTTGCTGTTCTTTACTGGCGACGGGCCACCGGGCTTCGAGCTCATCAAACGGCGTCGTGGGCACGAGTGGACCGGCCAGAACGACACCCTCCTGGGGCTGCCTGACACCTCGTTCGACCGGCTCTATGCGGCGATCCTGACCGCCGTGATCGGCGAGGGCGCCCGTGAAGTGGCCGCGTCGAAGACGCGGCGCCAGGCCAACCGGGTCATCGATGCCGTGATCGACTACGTGCGCAGGCTGATGGCCGAGGGCACTGCACGACCCGATGACCGGCCAGGTACCGCAGCGGGGGTAGGCGAGCGCGCGCCGACAGCGAGCGCAGCTGCGCTGTAGCCACTCCCGGCCGGCGCGGCGCCAGCCCGTAGCGGCAGCTCACCCTTCTAAGTCGGCGCTCGGGTGCCTTGACACGACTTCCCTGCTGCCGCACGATCCTAGTATTTAATTCTAGATTCTTACTCGGAAGGTTACGTCTGGGCTGGCGCTCGCGCGGCGCTGCGTCTGCCCGGCATGCCTGGCGTGCTGAACGGTATAGCCAACCGATGCCCTACCGGGCCGGGCGTGAAGGAGGTTCCCGATGAGTTCAACCACCTCGCTGCCGGTGGCGCCGAGAAACGGCCTCCAGTTACAGAGGCTGTGGAAACGCGACCTGACGCACTATCCGGTCGGCGGGTACCGGGCGTTCTTACTCGCCGTCGTCGTCTTAGCGAACATCGTCTTCACCTGGACCGTAGCCGCGGGCGCGGCGGCCACGCCGGTGATCTTCCCGCACTTCGGGATGACGCTGGGCTACTACGCTGACCTGCTAGTGGTAGCCGGAGTGGTCGGCGGCCTCGCGTCCTACATTTCCAGCTGGGGCGATCGGTGGGGCCGGGCCAACATGGTCGTGATCGGCCTGCTCATCAACGGGTTGTTCGCGCTGTTCGCGATACCCCTGGCGCCGAACAAGTTCGTGTTCGCGCTGATGACGTGCCTGCTCTACCTGGCCGACGGCGCGATCTTCGTGGGCACCCCGGCCTTGGTGCGGGACTTCTCCCCGCAGATGCAACGGGGACTCGCGATGGGCTTCTGGACGTTCGGTCCAGTTGCCGGTTACTTCGTGCTGTCCGCGGTCGCGCGCGCTTACCTGCCGCTGAGCGTGACGTTCGCCAACTGGCAGAACCTGTATCGGTTCTCAGGCTACGCGGCTCTCGTCATGTTCGTGATCTGCCTGTTGCTCCTCCGCGAGCTGCCCGCCGGGATCCGCAGCCAGCGGATGGCCGCGATGAATGAGCGACTGCTCGTCGAGGCTCACGCCCGCGGGCTCAACCTTGTGGAGGCGACCAAGCACCGCTGGCGGCAGATGATCCACGTGAACACCATCTGCAGCTCGATCGCCATCAACTTGTTCCTGGTCATCTACTTCACCGCGATCGCGTACTTCGTCTTCTACCTGCCGGAGTTCCTGCACTTCTCGCTGTCCAGCTTCAACGGCATCCAGGAGATCTACTGGGGTGTCAACATCGTGGCGCTCGTCGTCTGGGGCGCTTTGTCGGACTGGCTCCGGGTCCGCAAGCCGTTCATGGTCCTCGGCTCCGCGGGCACGATCGTGGCGATCCTCTTGTTGATGAACGCTAAGGCTGGCGTCAGCTTCACCTCGATGGCGCTCATCCTGAGCCTGCTGTCGACGTCGCTGGCCTGCTGCTATGCCCCGTGGTTCGCCAGCTTCACCGAGACGCTTGAGGCTCGCAACCCGGCACTGATCGCGACTGGCTCATCGCTGTACGGATTCGCGACCCGGGTCGTTGGGGTGCCCTTCGGCCTCATCATCCCGCACATCATCGGCAGCCCGGTCGAGACGGCCTCCGGCTGGCGCACCTGGTACTGGATCTGTCTCGCCTGCGTCGTCGTCTTCGTACCCTTCATCTTCACCATGTACGGCCACTGGAGACCATCGGCAGCCCGGGCCGAGTTTGAGGCCCACGAGGCGAAGGTGGCAGAGGAACTCAGCCGGCTCCACGAACAGTCGGCTGCCGCCTAAGGTTGCGGCAGAGATTCGTAGGGGAACGGGGCGGCTTTCGGAGAACCGCCCTGTTCCCCGTCGCGACCAATGGTGACGAGTACCGAGGGAGACGATCTGCATGCCGGACTACACGGCAATCCTGACGAAGGTCGAGGATGGTGTCGCCACGATCTGGCTGAACCGGCCCGAGCACCGCAACTCGTTCTCCCGCGAGATGCTCCAGGAAATGCACGCAGCGCTGGAGATCTTCGATGCCGACGATGCAGTCCGGGCCATCGTCGTCACCGGGGCAGGAAAGTATTTCTCCGCCGGGGCTGACCTTAGCGGCGGCGGCAGGACATTCGGCGGGCGGCGGGGCGAAGGCGGCGACCTCGAGGCCGCCAGCCGAGAGCGGCCGCCGGTCCCGGTGTGGCAGATGCGGACCCCCGTGATCGCGGCGATGAACGGCTCGGCCGTCGGCATGGGCCTGACGATCCCGATGTCGTGGGACATCCGGATCGCGGCCGCTGACGGCAAGTACGGGTTCGTATTCCCGCGACGCGGCATCGTGGCGGAGGCCGGCTCCACCTGGCTCGTGCCGCGGCTGATCGGTGGCTCCCGAGCGCTGGAGGTCATGCTCACCGGGCGGCTGATCAGCGGCACCGAAGCCGCCGAGATCGGGCTGATGTCCCGTGCGCTGCCGGCCGACGTAGTGCTGCCGGCCGCGCTCGAAATCGGCCACGACATCGCTGCAAACACGTCGGCCATGTCCGTGGCGGCCACGAAGGCGCTGATCTACCGGGGCCTCGCCGATCCAGATCGGTCCGCGCACCAACGCCTCGAAAGCGAAGTGTTCCGGTGGAGCGGGCGGCAGGCTGACGCGGCCGAAGGCGTGGTCGCGTTCCTGGAGAAGCGTGCGCCGCAGTGGCGACTGTCGAAGTCGCGCGACTTCCCGCCACCACTCGCGCCCGACGGAGAGCTTGCCGACTGACATAGCTATGGCCAACTCCGGGCGGTGAGGACGACTTCCGCCATCAGCTTGATGTCACCGCCACGACGTCAGCGAGCGCCAGCTAGCCATCCGGACCGAGAGCGACCTCCGCCATCAGCTCGATCGCGGCTTCCTGGCGGGTCCCGATGTGCAGCGCGGTAACGCCGCTGTCCGCCCACGGCTGGTACCGCTGCCGGATGCGAGCCGGTGACCCGACCAGGGAGTGTTCGTCGACGAACTCGTCGGGCACAGCGTCGGCTGCCTCCTCCTTGCGCCCCGCGCGGAACAACTCCTCGATCCTCGCCGCCGCGTCGCCGTAACCCTGCTGCTCCATCGCCTGCTTATGGAAGTTGAGCGTCGGATGGCCCATGCCGCCCACGTAGAGCGCGACGCTGGGCTTCATTGCCCGCAACGCCGTCGCGACGTCGTCGGTGACGCTGACCGAGACGCCGGCCTCGAAAGCGAAGCTATCCCAGCTCTTGCCGTTGCCTGCGCGCCGGAATCCTTCCTCGATAGCTCGCCGGAACCGGGGCATGTGGCTGGGCGCGAACCGCAGCGGCAGAACGCCGTCGCAGATTTCGCCGCAGAGGCGCAGCATCGTGTCCGACCCGCTGCCCAGGTAGATCGGAATGTGGTGGTCCTGGTGCAGGATTGACCGCAGCGGCTTGCCCAGCCCACTGGCGCCGTCGCCGGTATAGGGCAGCGAGATCTCCTTACCCTGGTGCGAGACGGGAGCCTCGCGCTGGAAGATCCTCTGCATGATCTCAACGTAGTCACGCACCCGCCAGTACGGCCTCCCCCACGGCTGCCCGTACCAGCCCTCGACGATCTGCGGCCCGGACACCCCGAGTCCCACGATCATCCGGCCGCCGCCGGCCAGTCCGTCGATCGTCATCGCCTGCATCGCGCACATGGCGGGTGTCCGCCCGGCCAGCTGGGCGATGCCGGTACCTAGCCGGATCCGGGAAGTCTGCGCGGCGATCCAGGCCAGCGGCGTCATCGCGTCCGAGCCGTACGCTTCAGCGGTCCACACTGAGTCGTAACCCAGCTTCTCGGCGAACTTGACCAGGCCGATCGGGAAGTTCACGTGCGCGCCCGAGTAGCCAACCGTCAGTCCAAGCTTCATAGCTTTCCCCCACTCATGACCGCCACACCCGCGCGGGGCCGGTTCGCGGTCTCACACGACCCGGCCCGGCGCAGGCGCCGATCGGAACGAGCGCTCGACCTGGTCGGCGAGGTCGTCCAGCTGCCAGGGCTCCTGGCCGATCAGCCGGACCACCGGCGCCATGTTGTTGTACAGCGACACCTCATAGCCCGCCGAGTGCACGATCCGGCCAGTCAGCCAGCCCGAGCGCTCGCTGGCCAGGTACGCCACGATCGGGGCAACATTGTCCGGCGACCGAACATCGCCGGAGACCATCCCGGCCCGGCGGCGGTCCTCCGGGACGGAGTCGGTCATCCGGGTCGCCGCACCCGGCGAAATGGCGTTCACCGTCACGCCGTACTTGGCCAGCGCGTTGGCGGACGACCAGGTCAGGCCCACGATCCCCATCTTGGCGGCCGCGTAGTTGGGCTGGCCGGGGGCACCGTGCAGCCCCGACACCGAGGTGAAGTTGATGATCCGGTTCTGCGCGCTCTCCTCCCGCAGCGACCGCCAGTGCGCCGCCGCGAACTTCGAGGT
>JASHOE010000240.1 GCA_030041275.1 Streptosporangiaceae bacterium | reverse complement strand
AGCCACGCTGGGCAGTCGAGCGCGTCATATTCCCAGCTCGTGTACCCAAGGCCGTGACCGAACGGATAGAGCGGTGTCGTCCCGTCAGCGTCATAGCCCCGGTATCCGATCAGCAGGCCTTCGTCGTAGCGCAGCACGCCATCCGCGACGGGTGTTGCGGCCAGCACGGGGCTGTCGGCCTCGGTGACTGGCATCGTCACCGGCAGCCTGCCGCCTGGCTCGGCGCGGCCGAGCAGCACATCGGCCAGCGCGGTGCCGAACTCCTGGCCGGGCAGCCAGGCGTAGACGACGGCGGCCGCTTGAGTCACCCAAGGCATCAGCACAGGCATCCCGGAGTTGACCACGACGATCGTGCTGCTGTTTACCGCGGTGACCCGGCCGATCAGCTCGTCCTGGCGGCCAGGCAGCGCGAGACTCGATCGGTCGAAGCCCTCGCTCTCAGTCAGCTCCGCAGAACCAACCACGACGATCGCAGCGTCGGCCGCAGCCGCCGCCTTCTCTGCCGCGACGAGCAGGTCGTCATCGAGGGCCGCCGGGATTATGCCGAGCCGGATGGCGAGTGGACCGGCCCCGTTCGCCGCGGGGGCGAACCCCACCCGAAGCCGCGTCGGCACGCCGGCCTCCAGCCAGAGAGCTGCGCGCAGCTCGCCCGGCCGGGTCATGGCCTCGACTGGGTCATCGGGTACGGCTGTCACGTCATCGATCACCGTGACTCCGTCCGCCTCGAGGAGCAGGCCGCCTACTCCGGAGACGCTCAGCACGTGGTTGCCCGATTGCTCGGGAAGGAACGTGGTCGTCAGGACGATCCGCCCCGACTTCCCCCAGCCGATCGCGTCCGGGATGCCGTCCCACCAGGCGAGGTTTGCTGACTCGCGGTGCTCAGCCGCGAGAACGGCGCCCTCGGCGTCGGTGAACTCCAGGTGTAGCCCCGGCGTTCCGGTCACCGGATCGGTCAGGGCGCCGGGCGGTGGTTCCGGCACGGAGTGCCATGTCTGGCAGCCCACCGAGTTGGTAACGGCGACGTGCTCGGGTAGCGCAGCGCGCAAGGCGTCGACCGGCAGCGCCACGGAGACCGGCGACACGCCCGCGCTGCCGCCGCCCTGGATGACGGGGCTGACGGAGTTCGGGCCGAGGATGGCGAGGCTGCCGATACGGCTCGGGTCCAGCGGCAGCACCCCGCCTTGGTTGCGGAGCAGCACGAACGAGTCGGCGGCCGCGTGCCGTAGCAGCGCGGGATTTACCAGCTCGGCGCGTCGGCCGCCAGCGCTCGTTCCGTTCGCTGCCGGGTCCCGGCCGGCCGCGGGTGCGCCTACCCAGCTGACCACCATCGGAGTGGCTACCGCCCGCGCGGCTGACTCGGCCAGCGCGGCTGGCTCGGCCAGCGCGCCGACCCGGCGCGCCAGCCGGAGCAGCCGGGCGACCTTGTCGTTCAGCAGGTCCTCGGTCACGAGGCCCTGATCGAAGGCCTGCACGAGCAGGTCGCCCCATGGGCTCTCGGGTCCCGGCATGGACAAGTCCAGGGTCGCCAGCGCGGTCGCTTGCGTGCTACGCGCGGCGTGCCAGTCGGAGGTCACGACTCCGTCGAAGCCCCACTCGTTCTTCAGCACATCCCGCAGCAGCCGCACGCTCTCGGTCATGGGCGTGCCGTTGACCTTGTTGTAAGCGGCCATCACCAGCCACGCGCCGGCGTCCCGTACGCAGGCTTCGAAAGGCACCAGGTAAAGCTCGCGCAGCACGCTCTCGCTGAGCTGGACGTCGTAGGTCCAGCGCTCGGTCTCGGAGTCGTTGGCGACGAAGTGCTTGACCGTAGCGGCGACGCCGGCCGACTGCACGCCACGCACGTATGCGGTGGCGAGACCAGCAGTCAGCACCGGATCCTCGGCGAAAAACTCGAAGCCGCGGCCGCCAAGTGGCGTACGCATGAGGTTGACAGTCGGCGCGAGCAATATGTCGACGCCCTTGCTCCTCGACTCCGCGCCGAGCGCCGCGGCCACGCGGTACACGAGGTCGTTGTCCCATGTTGCCCCGAGGGCGGACGGGCACGGCAGGCAGGCCGACGGGCGGCGCTCGTCCTTGGTCGTCCCGCGGACCCCGTTTGGCCCGTCAGAGGTGACCATCGCGCGCAGCCCGGTGGACGGGCAGTCGTGCGTCCGCCAGCTGTCCGCGCCGGACAGCAGCCGGACTTTCTCCGGCACCGGCAGGGCCGCGGCCAGATCGCGCTCCGTCGGGCGCCTCGCGATGACGGCCTGCGCGCCGGTAGCCGGGGCTGCCTCGGTGGTGAGTTCCTGGCCGGTCATGACGCGCGCGGCGAAGTCGCGGCCTGGACGGGGAGGGGGGTGGCCCCTGCCCGGCCGGAAGCCCGGCCGGGCAGGGTGCACCCGTGATGTGATCTCGTCACGGTCCGTGGAGCCTCAGGAAACTGGCTTGAGGTTCTGGACCACGACGAGGACCTCCGGGATGTTGGGACCCGGGTCCATGTACGGGTTCGACGCGCTCGGCCAGCCCGTGTAGTCGCGGGTGGAGTACTCCGCCCACGACGCGCCGTACAGCAGCGGCGCCACCGGGACCTGGGTGGTCTCGATGTTCGCCAGTGTGTTGATCGCCGCGTTCAGCTGGCCGGTCGAGGTGGCCGTCTGGTATGCAGTCAGCGCCTGCTGTGCTGGCGTGTAGTTGAACCGGCCGTAGTCACCGCCCGCTTCCGTGCCGAACGGTGCCGACAGCGAGTAGTTCATCCAGTTGTTGTAGGTGAAGTACGGGGTTAGCCCCTGGGCACCCCAGTGGATGGCAGTTTCGAAATCGCCCTTTTCGACGTTCTCGCCCCAGATGGCGCCGCCGTTGGTGCCGGGTATGGCATCGACCGAGGTGTTGAAACCTGCGTTGTTGAGCTGCGTCACCATCAGCTGGGCGTCGGAGTAGTAGTCGGTGTACTGCTGGGGCACCTGGATGTTGAAGGTGATCTCCTGCCCCTTCTTGGACCACTTGCCGTTGACCTTGGTGTACCCGTCAGCCTGCAGAATCGTGGCAGCCTTCGTCGTGTCTCCAGTTGCCGGGATGTTACCCGCGAGCGAAGCTGGCAGGTAGCTCTGCTGAGCGGGCAGCATCATCCCTGCGGTGCTCGACGCGGCCGGCTCGTCGTTGGACTCACCGGTCGTCCCCAGCGCCTGCCGGTTGATGGAGTAGCTGATCGCCTGGCGCACGGCCGGGTCGCCCAGCGCTCCGTAGGTGACGTTGAAGAACAGGCCGACAACGTTGTTGTTACTGAAGTACGGCGCCGATGTCGTCCAGACCTGGTTGTCCTTGCTCTTGGCCAGGTACTGCTGCGGTACGCCGTCGATCGTGATACCGCACCAGTCGATCGTGCCGTCTGAGCACGGCGGCAGCAGGTTCGCATTGCCTGCGTACGCCGGGAAGCTGATCTCTGGCACCTTGATGCTGGACTTGGCGTAGTAGTCGGGGTTGAGCTTCATGGTGTAGCCCGTCGAGCTGAAGTGGTCGAGCACGAACGGGCCGTCGCCAACCGGGTTGGCATCGGTGTAGGTGGCCGGGTTGCCCACGTTCTTCCAGACGTGCTCGGGAACGATGGGCGTCTGCAGGATGTAGTACGCGCTGGCCAGCTCCGGCTGCGAGAACGTCAGCACTGTGGTGGTGGCGCTCGTCGCCTTAGCGCTGGTCGGGATCGGGATCGTCCAGTTAGCGTTCAGCGCCGAGTTGCTCTTGATCAGGTTGAACGTGTACGCGACGTCGCTTGCGCTAAACGGCTTGCCGTCGCTCCAGGTCACGCCGGACCTGGTGGTGATCGTGAGCGTGGTACCGCCGTTGCTCCACGCAGCCTTGGTGGCCAGTTCGGGCACCGGCGCCTGGGCAGCTTTCTGCGTGTTGAAAACCATCAGCGGCTCGTCATACAGATTGATCGAGTGCGTCAGGTATCCGACGGAGGTTGGATCGAACGGGTTGAAGTTGTCGACCATCGGTGAGATCGCCGTGGTGACGATGCTGAGCGGCTTGCCTGTTGCCGTTCCGGATGAGCTCGGCGAGGAACTGCAGGCTGCGGCCCCTAGCGCGAGGACCGCGGCCGCAACCACGCCGCCTGCGATTTTGCGATTCATTGCCTCTAGACTCCAAAGATGCCCGGCCGGCCGTGAGGGCCGACCTGTTGAAACGTGACCGTGTCGGGGTCTGTTCTGCTGGCGGCGCCCCGGTCGGCCGGGTTTGCTGGCCCGAGGGATGAATCCTCGGAGCCCCCGCAGCCGAGCTGGCCGTGCGCCGGTGGTGTCGAGACCTGGTTGCCGCCTAGGCCCTATAGGCGCTCATCACCTCTCCTCTCCCAGGTCAGGGATGTCCTCTCGGGTGCTCGGCCGGACGGACCGCCGGCCAGGCACCGCGGGAGGTTCGGGGGTCGCCTCGCGCGCCGTCGCCGCGGGGGACTTGTGGCCGGCGTCGAGCAGCCAGCAGGCGCTGACGTGCCCGTCACCGGCGGGGAAGGCCGGCGGCACCCGCTCGGCACAGATCGCCATGGCATGCGGGCACCGCAGTCGGAACCGGCAGCCGGATGGCGGCGCCACCGCGCTTGGCGGGGCGCCCGCGCCGCGCAGCGTGACCGGCATGACCCGCTCCGGGTCGGGTGCCGCGCTGA
>JASHOE010000239.1 GCA_030041275.1 Streptosporangiaceae bacterium | reverse complement strand
GCCCGCTGGGTGGCACCGCTGGCGCGCCGTCCGGCGCCAGCAACGCGTCCCGCCCGGACACGGAGGCGTCGAGCGGACTGCGGCCGACCGACGGCCCTGCCGGGTCGGGCCGCCGCGCCGCAGTCTCTTCCGGCGGCCAGGCCACCCAGGTCCGCGCCTGTCCGCTGCGGGCGAGCCTGCAGAACGACCGCAGCGCTAGTGCGCTGATGCCCGCACCCACCAGCGTCGGCAGTGCGTAGGACGCCGATGCATGTGGCTGGGCGAGGGCCGCGGCAGCGCCGATAACAGCAAACACCGCCAGGCCGACCATGCCATACCAGAGCCGCCGCAGCGCCAGCACGCCGATGATGACGGCGCACACGATCAGTACCCCCCGGATGCCCCACAGCAGCACGGTCTTGTCGTTGGACCCAAACGCGGAGATAGCGAAGTTCTTCACCGGCGCAGGCGTGTGGTTGATCGATACCGCGCCGACCGCGTCGACCGGCGCGCTGGTCGGGGCGGCGAGCACTGCCGCAACCAGCTGTGCCGTACCCAGGGCCACCAGCGCCGTGACGATGCCGACGATTGCCCCGCTGCTGGCCACCCCGCCGCGGCGGGCCGAGCGACCTGGGGGAGCGGGCCGAGGAGGACGCGGGTGCGAGGAAGTCACACCAATATTCGTACCAGCCACCAGATACGGATTGGCGACGCATGCGACCAGCAAGCCGACACCGGGCTGAGCGACGAATATGGGAATGTGAACGTTCGTGCTGGCAGCCACCCGGACGCCTGGCAGAGCCCAGGACCTCCCGGATCGGGCGGGCCTCGCAGCCTTGAAGCCGCGCTGGCGGCCGTTGCGCGCGGTGACGAGGCCGCCTTCGCCGTCGTCTACGACCGCGCGGCCCCGGCCGTGCTCGGCACCGCACGCCGGATCCTGCGCGACCCCGCACAGTCCGAGGAGGTCATGCAGGAGGTGCTGCTCGAGGTCTGGCGCACCGCCAGCCGGTTCGACGCAGGAGCCGGTTCGGCGGCCGCGTGGATCACGATGCTCGCGCACCGCCGCGCCGTCGACCGGGTTAGGTCGGAGCACCGGGCCGCCCAGCGCGAGGTCCGCGCAGCGACGGCAGCGATCCCGTACGACGAGGTCACCGATGCGGTCGAGGCAAACCTGGACCGCGAGCGGGTGCGGCGCTGTCTATCCGGGCTGACCGAGCTCCAGCGCGAGGCGGTCACTCTCGCCTACTACGGCGGCTATACCTACCGCGAGGTCGCGCACCTGCTGGGCGTCGCCGTCGGGACTGTCAAGACACGGATGCGAGACGGACTGATCAGGCTGCGGGACTGTCTGGGGGTGGGCTGATGCGAGCTCGGCGGTCAAGCCTGCACGCACTCGTGGGCGCGTACGTGCTGGACGCGATACCTGACGGCGACCGAGCGGCCTTCGAGCGCCACCTGCTGACCTGCGAGCAGTGTCGCGATGATGTGCGCGGTCTGCGCGAGGCTGGCGCGCTGATGAGCGCGGCGGTCGCGGTGCGGCCGAGGCCCGAGTTGCGCGAGCCCACGCTGCAGGCGGCCGCTTTGATCCGCCAGCTTCCGCCGGTAATAGGGGGCGCGCGCCCGACGCCGCGAAACCGGCGGCTTGGACGGCTGTCAGCCGGGATGGCCCGACCATGGCTGGCCGGGATCGCGGTCACAGTTGCCGCCGTCCTCGCTGTCACGGCGGTCGCGCTCGGACTGCACATGGCCACGATGCAGCGCCGGCTGGTGGCCGAGGATCGCCGCGACACCGCTATGTCGGCGATTCTCGGGGCCCACGACGCGGTTGCCCTGACCGTAGCGGTCACCACCGGAGGCACGGCGACCGTGGTCATGTCGCATCAGGCGCGCGCGCTGGTCTTTACCGCGAACGGGCTGACCAGGCTGCCTGGCTCCCGCGCGTACGAGTTGTGGCTGGCCGGGCCGACAGGGACCGCACCAGCCGGGATGCTGCCGGCCGGTCGCCACGGCATGTCGGGCCCGATGGTCGTCGGCCGGATCGTGGTAGGCGATGTGCTGGAGCTCACGATTGAACCGGTCGGTGGCTCACCGCATCCGACATCTGCGCCCATAGTCAGAATGGCCCTCGGCACCTGACACCGTGCCCGGGCAGCGCGGCGGACGATGCGGACAGTCCAGGGACCCGCGCGCGGCCGGGGCGACAGCCGCGGCTGCAGCAGGCTAACGTGGCCACCGTGAAAGCATCCCCGGAAGCACAGCTGCGGCTCCTTGAGCTCGCCGACCTTGATGCTGAGCTGGGGAGGCTGGACCATCGTCGCCGGAACCTGCCCGAGCACGCCGAGGTTGCCAGGCTCGAGCAGCGCGACCGCGAGCTCAAAGACGAGATGGCGGCTCTCGACGCGCGTGAAGGCGACCTCAAGCGCGAGCAGGGCAAGGCGGATGCCGACGTCGAGCAGGTTCGCAGCCGCATCGGGCGGGACCGCGCCAGGCTGGACGCAGGGCAGGTCAGCTCGCCGCGGGAACTCGAGAACTTGCAGTCTGAGATCGACTCGCTCTTGCGCCGCCAGTCCGATCTGGAGGACGTCGAACTCGACGTCATGGAGCGGCTGGAGGCGACCCAGGCCAGGCTCAAGGAAGCCGGCTCCGAGCGGGCGTCTCTTGGTGCCGACCTCGAGGTCGTGACCGGTCGGCGGGACGCCGCGCTGGCCGAGATCGCCGGGTTGTCCGCCCAGGCTGCGGATGGTCGCGCGGCGGTGGCCGCGCAGGAGCCGGCCGACTTGCTCGAGCTGTATGAACGGCTGCGCGTCCAGCACGCCGGCGTCGGCGCGGCGGCGCTGCGTCGTGGTCAGTGCCAGGGCTGCCATCTGACGCTCAACACCGCGGACCTGAACGTGATCCGCGCTGCCGCGGCCGACGACGTGGTGCGTTGCGAGGAGTGCCGTCGGATCCTGGTCCGGACCGATGAATCGGGACTCTGACCAGCAGGCCGTGGCGAACGAGGCAACCGCAGCCAGTGCGGCAGGGGGCTGGCGGCGGGCGCAGGGCGCGGCCACGACCACGCTTCTCCTGCGGCACGGTCAGACCGACTTGTCGGTGCAGGGCCGATTCGCCGGCCGTGGCGACATCCCGCTCACCAGCGTCGGCGTGCAGCAGGCCGTCGCCGTCGGGAAACGGCTGGCTGGTCGCAGCGTCGATCTGGTCGTGAGCTCGCCGCTTCGTCGAGCCAGGGACACCGCGCGCGCGGTAGCGGCGGCCCGCTCGTCACCCGTGGTCGTCGATGACGACCTCGCGGAGACTGACTTCGGTGACTGGGAAGGCCTTACGTTCGCAGCGGTCATGGCGCGCTGGCCAGCAGAGCTGACAGCGTGGCAAGGCGACGCGGACATCGCCCCGCCGGGCGGAGAGAGTTTTGCTGCGGTTGCCAGGCGGGTGAACGGGGCTCTGGACCGGCTGCTGGCCGAGCACGCTGGCCAGACGATCGTCGTGGTCAGTCACGTGACGCCGATCAAGACGCTGGTGTGCCGCGCGTTGCTTGCGCCCCCGGCTGCGATGTTCCGGATGTACCTGGAAGTAGCCTCGCTTTGCGAGGCCGCGTGGTTTTCTGACGGCCCAGCAGTGCTCCGGTCGCTGAACGACACGGCGCACTTGCGAGGTACCTGACCCAGTGCAGCTGCCCGCGGCTGGGTCGCAGCGGCCGATTTAGGACCGGTTGAGGTCATTGTTCTGACCGATCGTGCCGCCGTGTGTGTAAATACTCTCCGCATGTGGAATAGCACTCCTCGTAATTGATCAAGATCTGGGGGGAGATCAGTGCCTGTACAATCAACGACCCGCGCGGCGACCCGCCGTAGTTCGGCGAGTTCCGCTCGCAGCAGGCCGGTGAGCCGCAGTGCGTCACGAGGCACTGCGAGCCGGTCGAAATCCACGTCAGGCTCCGGGACGTCCTCGGGCACGTCGTCGGCCAGTCGCAGCAGCGCTGCGACGTCCGCCCGCGGCGGCGCACGCAGGACGACACCACGGAGCACCGCATCGCGGTCGACCCGCACAACGGCATCGCGATCGACCGCCTCCCGCTCTACCGCGTCTCGCTCTTCCGCGTCCCGCCCCACCGCTACGCGCCGCAGCACGGCCAGCCGGAGCACGACCGGCCGCAGCACGGCGAGGCGGAGCGGTACGAGCCGGAGAACCACGACGCGGCGCAGTACTTCGAGCCGCAGTGCGTCGAGCCGCAGCGCCACGACGCCAGCCACCGCGGCGCGGGGAGTCTCCTCGGCTGCAACCAAGGTGACCTCCGCGGCCGGCAAGATGACCATGGCCGCGACCAAGGCGACGGCGTCGGCTCGCACGATGTCATCGGCGATGCAGTCGATGAACACCGCGACCAAGGCGATGACCACAGCAGCGAAGGCACTCATGATGGCCGCCAAGACCATGCAGACCGCGAAGCCAGCGGCTGCCAGTCCGGCCCGGCGGTCGACTTCGCGCCCTCGGTCGTCATCGAGGTCCGGCACGGCGTCACGCACGAGCAGATCTCGTGCGATGGCGATGTCAGAGAGTGGCGGGGGATCGGCGAGCAATGCCTCGTCCGGCCGGTCACGCTCGGGCATAACCCGGTCGCGGGCAAGCTCATCGCGCGTTGGTTCCTCGCGGACGAGCTCAGCCCGGACAGGCTCATCGCGGACGAGCTCAGCCCGGCGGACCAGCTCAGCCCGGACAGGCTCATCGCGGCCGCGCACGTCGGTCCGGCGAACTTCGAGCAGGCCGGCTAGCCGCTCTGCATCGGGCATGCGGCCGTCGTCGTCGCTGACGCTGTCAGCGCCGACTCAGTCGCGCAGCAACGGTGAATACGGCAGCCTGCTTGGCAGCCTGATCCACTGACGGCTCGCAGACAGGGCGGGCGGTGCTGGCAACGTGGCCGGCACCGCCCGCCTCACCATGGGCTGCGCTGGGCGTCCGCGGACCCTATGCTGGACGGTGCGGCGGGTGAGCCGACCGGGCGGTCGCGTCGCGTCGGCCATGGCTGGCGCGCCGAGGAAGGTCCGGGCTCCGTAGGGCAGGGTGGTCGGTAACGCCGACCCGGGGTGACCCGCGGGACAGTGCCACAGAAAGCAAACCGCCCCCGGACTCGTCCGGGGGTAAGGGTGAAACGGTGGTGTAAGAGACCACCAGCGCTCAGGGTGACCTGGGCGGCTCGGTAAACCCCACCCGGAGCAAGGTCAAGAGGGAGCGCGCCCGGCGGCGCTGCTCCTGCGCGAGCGATCGAGGGCTGCCCGCCCGAGCTCGCGGGTAGACCGCTTGAGGCTGTCGGCAACGGCAGCCCTAGATGGATGGCCGCCGGCCTGCAGCAGCGGGCGCACAGAACCCGGCCTACAGGTCGACTCACCCGCCGCCCACGCCGCTCAGCCCTCGCGAGCTGACTGGGGCGGACCGAGCGGTAACGTTTCCGGAACGATCTGGGCGTAGCGTCGCCGCTCATGGTCGTGATGCCGTTGTCAGGCGGGCCAAAACAGGCGCGTCGGTTTGAGCTGGCTTCTTCGGTGACGGCGACCGTGCTCGGCTTCCTGGCGCTGATCCTGACCGCCGTCGCGATTCTGCTGAATGGCCTGGTCCATCAGCTGTCCCTGCTGGGCTCGGGGCCGATCGTCCCCGTGGTCATGGTGTACGCCGTGGTGGGCGTCATCGTGGCGCGGCGGCAACCGGGCAATCCGATCGGCTGGATCCTGATCGGCTTCATCCTGGTTTTCTTGCTGAGCTCCATCGCCGGGTGGTACGCCGTGCTTTATTACCGGTTCGGTCATCACGGTCTGCCGCTGGCCCCGCTCGCCGTGCTCCTGCAACCGTTGTGGGCGCCCGCGCTGCTGCTGTTCCCCGTGGTGATCTTGTTGTTTCCGGACGGCAGGCTGGCGTCGCGTCGCTGGCGGTGGGTGCTGCTGGCCTACGTGATGCTCGGAGCGGTGGCCTCGGCGGCGCTGTTCTCCCCGGCGATCAGCGCGGTCGTCAGTCGCAATGTCAGGCTCGACTCGTTCGGAGACGTGATCACCAAGGGACACCACGCCAGCGGCCCGGTTGCCGCGGTCGAGGCGCTGGGCCTCGTCTTGATCGTGGTGATCTGCCTGTCCTTCGTAGGCCACCAGGTGCTCAGCTGGCGCCGCGCCACAGGCGAGCACCGCCAGCAGCTCAAGTGGCTGGCCACCGGCGCTGTGGTGACGCTGGTGGTGGTCTTCGGGTCATTCGGGATCATCAGCTCCACCGGTGTGCCGGGAGAGATTTCCGCGATCGGGCTCGCCGCGCTCCCGATGGGCATCGGCGTAGGGATCTTGAAGTACCGGCTCTACGACATCGACCGGGTCATCAGCCGGACCCTGGCCTACGCGATCGTCACCGGGACCCTCGTCGGGCTCTACGCGGGGCTGGTGCTGCTGGCTACTCAGGTGCTCGGATTCCACAGTTCGGTGGCGGTCGCCGTGTCGACGCTGGCGGCTGCGGCGCTGTTCAACCCGCTGCGCCGCCGGGTGCAGCGAATCGTGGACCGCCGGTTCAACCGGGCACGGTATGACGCTGACCAGACCGTGATGGCGTTCGCTGCCCGCCTGAAGGATGCGACCGACCTGAACTCCGTCCGGGATGACCTGGCCACGGTCGTGAATCAAGCCCTCGAACCCGCACACGTGTCCGTCTGGGTCAGCCAACCGTGAACGTCGCGAGATTCCGCGGGGCCGCGAGAACGCCGACGCCAAACGCCGCTACAACTAGCTAATCGGGTGTCACGACCTGAATGCGGCGTAGATGATCGCGGCCAGCCGGTCGATCATTTCATCCCTGGGTAGCCGGACCTCGGTGCCCATCAGGTAGTTGATCCGCTCGAGCATCATCAGGCAGGCGACGGCCGTAAGTTCGGCATGCTCGGTGCGCAGGCCGTCGCCCGCGGGACCGCCATCGGCGGCGGTCATGCCCTGGGTCATGACCTCGGAGAGCCGGAAGAGCACCTGCAGACCATCGCTGAACACGCTTTCGCCGACGATCTCAGCCTGGCTGAGGATCCGGATGACGGTGGCGTGAGCCCCGTACGTGTCGCAGAACCGCTCGACCCAGCTGCGCAGGGCTGCGCGCCCGGCCTCATTGCTGGTGACGACGGGGAACTCATCGGTGATCTCCGCCATGTCGACCAGGGCGTCGCGCAGCAGCGTCCGGAAGAGATCGTCCTTGTTGGCAAAATACAGATAGAAGGTGCCATGCGAGGTCTTGGCGCGGCGGACTATGTCCTCGACCCTGGCCCCTTGGAAGCCAGCTTCCCCGAACTCGGCCAGGCCCGCCTCAAGTAGCCTGCGGACAGTCTCCCGGCCGTGCGCGCCTAGCTCGCGCTGCAAAGCCGGCACGCCCCCGTCGACCGACGGGCGCAGCGGCCGCGCTCCGCCGGTAGCGCGATTGGTCAGCTGTCCGCCCCTTTTGTGCGCGCCGTCCGTAGCCGGCGCCTCGCCATTTTTGCCGAGCCGTCTCCCCTTTGCCCGAGCCGGAACCGCCCGCACGCCGGTGACGCTCCTAACGCGCCGCGCCGCGCGAGAGGGCGCTGTCCAGCGGTGCGCTGGCTGGCCCCGCTATCCGACACATGCCGGGAGACTAACCGGTGATCGACCACGCGGTCGCGGCGGGGCCGATGAAGCTCGGCATGGTACCGCGCGCGCCCGCGCTCTTGCCGCTGACCAGTTAACCAGATACCTCTCGGATGAGCCGGACTTTGCCGACAAAACTCGTCACGCATGGGGCTGCGCCGCAGCTAGATGGCACTTCTGTAGGCTCCTTGGTGGGGCTGAAACTGACAGCGGTATCAGGTGACGCAAGCGTCATTGTTTGCATCGAATTAGCGGACCGTGCGGAAATAGAGTCCATGACTCGCGAGAGAGCCGGGGGTGGAACCGTGCTCGGGCAGCACGCTGCCCACCCTCAGCCCGGGGTCATCCCGGCCGACGCGATGATCGCCAAGGCCGCCGCCGAGAACTTCCCGGTCGCCCTGCGCCTACTGCCGCGGCAGTACCGCGACCACTTGATGGCCGTGTACGCATTCGCGCGCACAGTGGACGACATTGGCGACGAGGCGCCTGCCGACCAGCGGCTGGGCTTGCTGGCTGGCCTGCTCGAGGACCTGCAGCGCCTCTACGCCGACCCGCCGGGCGAGTTGCCGGTACACCCGGCCGTACGCGGGCTCGCCGGAGCAGTGCGGGAATGCTCGATCCCGATGCGGCCCTTTCGTGACCTGATCGCCGCCAACGAGCAGGATCAGGTCGTCGTCAGGTACCAGACCTTCGATGACTTGCTCGGGTACTGCGAGCTGTCCGCTAACCCGGTGGGGCAGATCGTGTTGCACGTCTTCGGCTGCTACACGCCCGAGCGGGCCGGCCTCTCCGATTCGGTCTGTAGTGCCCTGCAGGTCATCGAGCACCTGCAAGACGTCGCCGAGGACTACCGTGCCGGGCGCATCTACCTGCCCCTTGACGACCTTCACGGCCACGGCTGCAGCGAACAGGACCTGGCGGCGCCCGCCGCGTCGGCCCAGCTCCGAGGGCTGATCCAGGCGGAGGCGGACCGGGCAGGCGCGCTGCTGGTGGCGGGCGCGCCGCTGATTGGCGTGCTCAGGGGGGCCGCGAGGGTCGCGGTCGCGGGCTACCTGGCTGGCGGCCGGGCAACGCTGGCCGCGCTGGCGAGCGCCCGCTACGACGTGCTCGTGGCTACTCCCCGGGCGTCAAAGGGCCGGACGGCTATGGCGTTTGTCAGCGCGCTGGTGCGAGGCCGGTGAGCCTGTGACGCTCAGCGCACCGCAAACCATGGACGTTGCAGCTGCCTACCGGCACTGCGAGACGATCACGAGGCAACAGGCGAAGAACTTCGCCTATGGCATAGCCCTGCTGCCCGGCGACAAGAGGCGAGCGCTCTCGGCGGTCTACGCCCTCGCCCGGCGCATCGACGACATCGGCGATGGCACGCTCCCAGCCGCGGAGAAGCTCGCTGCGCTCGGCAGCACGAGGGCAGCCGTGACGACACTGGCTGGGGAGACAGCGGCCGATGCGGCGGCGACCGGTGACCCGGTCCTCATCGCGCTGCACGACGCCGCCATCCGGTTCCCGATCCCCATCGCCGCCTTCGGCGAGCTGATTGAGGGCTGCGAGGCCGACGTCCGCGGCGATCACTACGACACGTTCGACCAGCTCGAGCACTACTGCCGTTGCGTCGCCGGATCGGTCGGCCGGCTGTCGCTTGGCGTGTTCGGCAGTCGGGACCCGGCTCACGCCGAGTCGCTCGCCGACTCGCTCGGCATCGCGCTGCAGCTCACGAACATCCTTCGCGACGTGCGGGAGGATCTCGGCAATGGCCGCATCTACCTGCCGGCCGAGGACCTGAGCAGGTTCGGCTGTGTGCTTATCCCGCCCGATTCGACTCGCGCCGGCACAGGTCCTGATGCCGGGACGGGCTCCGGCGAAGGCAAAGTCGACGGGCCGATGGCCGACCTCATCCGATTCGAGGCGGAGCGAGCCCGGCGCTGGTACGCCATCGGCCTCCGGCTCCTGCCACTGCTTGACCGGCGCAGCGCGGCGTGCACCGGAGCCATGGCGGGGATCTACAGGCGATTGCTCGAGCACATCGCGGCGCGACCGCAAGCCGCGCTGGCAGCTCGGATGTCCCTGCCGGGCCGGGAGAAGGCCCTGATCGCGGCCGCGGCCCTGACCGGCATCGGCAGGCTGGGGCCTGGCCGCCAGCGGGCCGGAGACCGGCGGTGACCGCGCAGCGGGTGATCGTCATCGGCGGCGGCCTGGCTGGCATCACGACCGCAATCCAGCTTCGCGACGCTGGCCTGGGCGTGACCCTGCTCGAATCGCGCCCTCGGCTGGGTGGGGCGGCGACGTCGTACGCCCGGGCCGGGATGATGATCGACAACGGCCAGCACGTGTTCCTCCGCTGCTGTACCAGCTACCAGGAGCTGCTGTCCAGGCTGAACATGACGGACTCGGTGGCAATCCAGGACCGGTTCGACGTGACTGTGCTCGGCACAGACGGCCCGGCTCGGCTGCGCCGCAGTTCGCTGCCTAGCCCGCTGCACCTGGCTGGGGCATTGCTCGGCTACCGCCTGCTGCCGCTGGCTGATCGGGCCAGGGTCGGCCGCGCGGCACTCGCATTCAGGCGCGCCGACCCGGCCAGCCCGGCGCTCGACCGCCAGCGCCTCGGCGACTGGCTCGCGGCCCGCGGCCAGCGAGAGCAGGCCCGACGGCGGCTGTGGGACCTGTTCATCATCTCGGCGCTCAACATTGACGGCGACCAGGCCAGCACCGCGCTTGCGGCCAAGGTCATCAAGACGGCGCTGCTCGGGCGGCGCGACGCTGCCGACATCGGCATGGCTACGGTGCCTCTAGGACGGGTGCACGCCGAGGCGACCGCCAGCCTGCTCGGACGGCTTGGCGCGGACATCCGGCTCGGGGCGCGGGCCACGGCGATCGAGCGGCAGCTGAGCGGTGGCTTCCTGGTGCGTCTCGGGCGCGGCGAGGCCACCACGGACGACGGCGCGGCGGAGTCCGCCGCCGAGTCGCTGTCGGCGGACGGCGTGGTGCTGGCCGTGCCCGCCGAGCAGGCGGCCCGGCTGGCCGCGACCGCCGGCGTGGACAGCGCGGGGACCTGGGCTGGGCTCGGCTACTCACCTATTGTCAACGTGCATATCCGATATGACCGCCCGGTCATGAATCTGCCCTTCATCGCGGCAGTAGATTCGCCCGTCCAGTGGGTATTCGACAAAACCAGGCAGGCCGGCGTTCAGGACGGCCAGTATCTGGCGGTCTCGGTATCTGCCGCCGACGACCTCGTCGAGGTGCCCACCGCGGTCATCCGCGAGCTGTTTGTGCCGGAGCTCGCGCGGCTTTTCCCGGCCGCTGCGGGCGCGTCGATTAGTGACTTCTTCGTGACTAGGGAGCGTCGGGCAACGTTCAGGCAGGCCCCGGGCTCGGGCGCCCTGCGACCCGGTGCCGGGACCTCGGTGCCGGGACTTGTGCTGGCCGGTGCGTGGACCGCCACCGGCTGGCCGGACACCATGGAGGGTGCGGTGCGTAGCGGACATAATGCAGCGCGGGAGCTGACCCGCGTGCTGGCCTCGCTGCCAGTGCCAGGCCTTGCCGCCGGAGACGGCGCGGGGCCGGGCCCCCGAGTCGGCACCGCGGCGAACTCCTCCTGGTCCGGTGCGTCATGACCGTCACCATGCCAGCTGGTGTGCAGACGGCTCGTGACCTGACCGGGCCAGCGATCGCGGAGGCGGTGAGCAGGCTCAGCCCGGCCGTCCGTGCCGTTGCGGCCTACCACCTCGGCCTGGCCGACGCGAACGGCGTCCAGGTGTCGGGGGGTGGCGCCGGCAAGGCGCTGCGGCCGGCGCTCGCGCTGCTGTCCGCTCGTGCGACCGGCGCTGCCCCCGAGCGCGGCGTTGTCCCTGCGGCCGCCGTGGAATTGGTGCACAACTTCTCGCTGCTGCACGACGACATCATGGACGGCGACACCGAACGCCGGCACCAGCCCACCGCCTGGACCGTTTACGGCGTGGGCGCAGCCATCCTGGCAGGTGACGCGCTGCTGGCCTTGGCTCAGGACGTGCTGCTGGAGAACCCGCCTTACGGCGTGTGGGCCGCCCGTTGTCTGTCGGCGGCCGTGCAGCGGCTGATCGCCGGCCAGGGTGCCGACCTGGCGTTCGAGCGGCGCGACGACGTCACGGTCGAGGAGTGCCTGGACATGGCGGGCGACAAGACCGCGGCGCTGATGGCCTGTGCGTGCAGCATCGGGGTGGTCTACATCGGCGGGTCGGCGGGCCTGGCGATGAGCCTGAGCGGTTTCGGTGCGCACGCGGGGCTGTCGTTCCAGCTGGTGGACGACCTGCTCGGCATCTGGGGCGCGCCGGAGATCACCGGCAAGCCGGTCGGCTCCGACCTGCGGGCGCGGAAGAAGTCTCTCCCGGTGGTGGCCGCGCTGACCAGCGGCACGTCCGCGGGCGAGGAGCTGGCGATGCTGCTCGCCAAGCCCGATCCAATGACGGAGGAGGAGGTGCGGCGCACGGCGGCCCTGGTTGAACAGGCCGGTGGCAAGGAGCGGATCGAGGCGATGGCCGACGCCGAGCTGGCCGCCGCGCTCACCTGCCTCGCCGAGGCGGACATGCCGGACGATGTGCGCGCTGAGTTCGCCGCCATCGCCGAGTTCATCACGGCCCGCCAATGGTGACTCGCGGGGCTGTCCGGCCAGGTAGCAACGGCGTGTCCGGGCCAGCGGGCCGGGCGAGCCGCAATGGCGGCGTGCCGTCGAGCGACCGGCCTGCGGTCAGGACCGCGCTGGACCGGGCCGTTCGGCATCTCACCGGGCTGCAGGATCCGGCGGGCTGGTGGCAGGGCGAACTGCAGACCAACGTCACCATGGACGCCGAGGACCTGCTGCTGCGCGAGTTCCTCGGCATCCGCACCGCCGAGGAAACCGAGGCGGCAGGTCGGTGGATCAGGTCACAGCAGCGTGCGGACGGCACGTGGGCGAATTTCCTCGGCGGTGACGCCGACCTGTCGACGACGGTCGAGGCGTACGTGGCGCTGCGGCTGGCGGGAGACTCGCCGTCGGCCGACCACATGGCGCGGGCGGCCGACTGGATCGTCGGCCAGGGCGGAATCCCGGCCACCAGGGTCTTCACCCGGATCTGGCTCGCGCTGTTCGGCGAGTGGTCGTGGGACAAGCTGCCGGTCATCCCGCCAGAGCTGATCTACCTGCCGCGCTGGTTTCCGCTCAACGTGTACGACTGGGCGTGCTGGGCGCGCCAGACGATCGTGCCGCTGACGATCGTCTGCACGCTCCGGCCGACGCGCCCGCTGCCGGTGAGTCTGGCCGAGATCTCGGGCCCGCCGAGCACGAGCAGCCGGCCGGCCGGATCGGTGGCCGGCGATGCCGGGGGTACTCGGCTGGACGACCCGTGGAACACGGTCTTCAGCGGGCTCGATCGTGTCTTGCACGTGCTGGAGCGCAGGTTCGGCAAGGTCCGGGCCAAGTCGGCGCTCCGCACCGCCGCCTACCGCCGGTGCGCGGACTGGATCATCGCGCGGCAGGAGAGCGACGGCTGCTGGGGCGGCATCCAGCCACCGTGGGTGTATTCGCTGCTTGCGCTTCACCTGCTCGGCTATGGCCTCGACCACCCGATCATCAAGCGCGGCCTGGACGGCCTCGAGCGCTTCACCATCATGGAGGACGCGCCCGAGGGCAAGCTGCGGCGGCTGGAGGCCTGCCAGTCGCCGGTCTGGGACACGGTGCTGGCCATGGTCGCGCTGGCCGACGCCGGCCTGCCTGCCGACCATCCGGCCCTGCAGGGGGCGGCCCGCTGGGTGCTGGCCGAAGAGATCCGCGGGCCTGGCGACTGGCAAGTGCAACGTCCGGGTCTGGCGCCCTCGGGCTGGGCGTTCGAGTTCGACAACGACGGCTACCCGGACGTCGACGACACGGCGGAGGTCGTGCTCGCACTCGGACGAGTCGAGCAGCCCGATGACGCGATGGCGGCTGTCGCGGGCGGCGCCGCCGCGCGGGCGCTGGCGTGGCTGACCGGCATGCAGTCGCGCGACGGCGGGTGGGCCGCGTTCGACGCTGACAACACCTCCAGGCTGGTGACCAAGCTGCCGTTCTGCGACTTCGGCGAAGTCGTCGACCCGCCCTCGGCAGACGTCACCGCGCACACGGTGGAGGCGCTGGCAGCCGCGGGGCTCGGTGCGGGCCGCGCCGCGCGCCGCGGCGTCGCCTGGCTGCTGCGCAACCAGGAGCCCGACGGGTCCTGGTTCGGCCGGTGGGGTGCGAACTACATCTACGGCACCGGCGCGGTCGTACCCGCGCTGATCGCCGCCGGCGTGCTGCCCGGCAAGCCGTGCATCAGGCGAGCGGTGAGCTGGCTCGTGGCGCACCAGAACCCGGACGGCGGCTGGGGCGAGGACCTGCGTTCCTATACCGATCCCGGCTGGGCCGGCCGAGGCACCTCGACTGCGTCACAGACGGCGTGGGCGCTCCTCGCGCTCCTCGCCGCCGGCGGTGAGGAGGCCCTGGCCAGCGCGGACCGCGGGGTTGCTTGGCTGGTCGCCACCCAGCGTCCCGACGGCACCTGGGATGAGCCGCAGTTCACCGGAACGGGCTTCCCTGGCGACTTCTACATCAACTACCACCTGTACCGGCTCGTCTTCCCGGTCAGCGCGCTCGGTCGTTACCTGGGTGGCAGCCGATGAGCACAGTGACCGTGTGCGCGCCGCTCAGCGTCGAAGCCCGCGCGCTGCGCCGCGGGCTGGCCAGCACGGACGAGACGGCCGGATCGGCCGGAGAAGCCGGGGCGCAGGTCCGGGTGGTCCGCACTGGCTACGGGCCAGCAAGGGCGGCCGCCGCCGCGGCCAGGATCGCCGGCACCGCACCGTCGGCGCTCGCGGTGGGCGGCGTGGCTGGCGCGCTGATCGATGACCTGCGCGTCGGTGACATCGTGGTGGCGACGGAGGTGAGCTACGGCGGGACGACGGTGCGCTGTCCCTCGGCTCCGCTGCTGGCTGGCGAGCTGCGCCGCGCCGGGTTGCGCGCCAGCGTCGGTCCCATCGCCACGGTCGATCGCCTGATTCGCTCCGGGGAGCACGCCGGGCTCGCGGCCGCCGGCGCGATCGCGGTGGACATGGAGTCCGGCCCGCTGCTCGCCGGAGCCGTCGGCCAGCCCGCCGTGGTGCTGCGCGCGATATCTGACACGCCCGGCCGGCCAGTTGTCAGCCCCGGCATCGTGAGCGGCGGCCTGGCTGCGCTGCGGTCGCTGCGACTAGCCGCTCCAGCGCTGGCCCGCTGGGCCGCGGCGGTCGGGCCGCGCCGCGTGTTGCTGGCCAGCCCGCGGTCGTTCTGCGCCGGCGTGGAGCGCGCCATCGAGATTGTGGAGCTCGCGCTGGAGCAGCGCGGCGCGCCGGTATATGTGCGCAAGCAGATCGTGCATAACGCGATCGTCGTGGCGGACCTGGAGCGACGCGGCGCCATCTTCGTGGATGAGCTGAGCGAGGTGCCCGACGGGGCGAGCGTGGTGTTCTCCGCGCACGGCGTGTCTCCGGAGGTCCGGCGCGAGGCTGCCAGCCGCGGCCTGGATGCGGTCGACGCGACCTGCCCGCTCGTCGCCAAGGTACACGCGGAGGCGCGGCGGTACGCCGCGGACGGCTACCTGGTGGCATTCATCGGTCACGCCGGCTACGAGGAGGTCGAGGGCACGCTAGGCGAAGCTCCCGGCTCGATGGCCCTGGTCGAGCGGCCCGCCGACGTCGCACAGCTGGCGCCGACCGACCCTCGCAAGGTGGCCTACCTCATGCAGACGACGCTCGCCACGGATGAGGCCGGCGCCATGGTTGACGCGATTACCGAGCGCTTCCCCGCCGCCAGGGGGCCGGGAAGCGACGACATCTGCTACGCCACGACGAACAGGCAGGCCGCGGTCCGCGCCATCGCGGCCCGATGCGACGTCGTGCTGGTGGCCGGGTCGACGAACTCGTCGAATTCGCTCCGCCTGGTCGAGAGGGCGGAGCGGGATGGTGCGGCCGCCTACCTCATCGACAGCGCTGAGGACATTCAGCTCGGCTGGCTTGCAGGTGCGTCGACAGTGGGGATCACGGCCGGAGCGTCCGCTCCGCCGGCCATTGTCGACCAGATCGTGGCCGCTATCGGCGGGCTCGGTGAGATCGAGACCGAAGAGGTGGCGGTCGCCACCGAGTCGGTTCAGTTCGGGCTCCCCAAGGAGCTGCGACGGCATGCGGTCGGATCGGCCGAGGGCTGACGCCAGGGATGACTGGGAACTACTGATGAGAAAGACGGTGCCATCGTGAGCATGCCACTGCGCCAGAGCCTGCGGGTGGGGAGCTACCTGATGGGTCAGAAGCTGCGCGGCAACAAGAAGTTCCCGCTGATCGTCGAGCTGGAGCCGCTGTTTGCCTGCAACCTCAAGTGCGCAGGCTGTGGCAAGATCCAGCAGCCGGCCAGCCTGCTCAAGCAGCGAATGCCAGTCGAGCAGGCGCTCGCCGCCATCGAGGAGTGCGGGGCCCCCATGGTGTCGATCGCCGGCGGCGAACCGCTCATGCATCCCCAAATCGACGTGCTCGTCAGCGAGCTGGTCAAGCGCAAGAAGTTCGTGTTCCTGTGCACCAACGCGCTGCTGATGCCGAAGAAGCTGGATAAATTCACGCCGTCGCCGTACTTCGCCTTCGTCGTGCACATTGACGGTCTGCGCGACCGGCATGACGAGTCGGTGTGCAAGGAGGGCGTCTTTGACGACGCGGTCGAGGCCATCAAGGAGGCCAAGCGCCGCGGATTCAAGGTCAACACCAACACCACGTTCTTTAACACCGACACCCCGCAGACCGTCATCGACGTGCTCAACTACCTCAATGACGACCTGCAGATCGACAACATGCAGATCTCGCCTGCGTACGCCTACGAGAAGGCGCCCGACCAAGACCACTTCCTCGGCGTCACAGAGACCAGGGAGCTGTTCCGCAAGGCATTCGATGGCGGGAACCGGCGTCGCTGGCGGCTGAACCACTCGCCCCTGTTCCTGGATTTCCTGGAGGGCAAGGTCGACTTCGGCTGCACCGCCTGGGGCATCCCGTCCTACTCGCTGCTCGGCTGGCAGAAGCCCTGCTACCTGATGGCGGATGGGTACACCAAGACGTACAAGGAACTGATCGAGACCACCGACTGGGACTCCTACGGGCGTGGCAAGGACCCGCGCTGTGCCAACTGCATGGCACATTGCGGCTACGAGCCGACCGCGGTGCTCGCGACGACATCGTCGCTGCGTGAGTCAATCCGCGCGTTGCGCAATGCGTAGCTCGCCCAGCGACGGCGCGCGGACAGGCCCTTCGCCTCGCTAGCGCTGGCTGTTCGGTAGGCATAGCCTGTCGAACGGTGGCAACTGGGTTCAGTACCTGCTTACATCGCCGGCCGATTCAGGGCGTCATCAGTCACGATGCCGCCGGGTCGGCCAATCCAGCGATGAGCAAGGCGCGGCTGAACGACCCGCGGCCAATCTGCATCGCTGGCGGGCTGCTACCGAGCCGCCCGCCGCCATGCGGCCAGCGGGACTTACCGCTGCCCACGAGAGGCGCTCACCTCGCGACCAGCACTGCACCTGCGCCGCCACGCATCGGAGGACTCATCCCCCCGTTTGAAAGGAGCCCTCATGCTGCACGCTCGAATGCCCGGTTACGTCGGCGCGGGATTAGGTCGGCGGCCCTTGCTGCGCGCCACGTTAGCGGCCGCCGCAGCCGCCGCGTTAATCGTCCCCCTGGTTGCGTTCGCCGCGTCGGGACAGAAGACTCAGCAGGGCCACGACTTCCCCGCCTGGGTCGGCACGTGGGCGTCCAGCCCGATGTCTGGAGCCGAGAACGCCTTCAATCCGACGACCTGCCCGGCTGGGCCAGGGCAGTTCACGAACCAGACCGTCCGCAACATCGTCTACACCAGCGTCGGCGGCAACCAGGTCCGAGTCCGGCTGAGTAATACCTTCGGCACGGCGCCGCTGACGATTGGTGACGCCTCGGTAGCGGTGGCAGAAACCGGAGCCGAGACGGTACCGGGCACCCTGCGGCAACTGCGCTTCAACGGCCAGACCAGCGTCACTATCCCGGCCGGCGACGAAGTCGTTAGTGACCCTGTGCGGTTGAGCGTTCAGCCGCTAGAGGACCTCGCGGTCAGCGCTTATGTGCCGTCCATGTCCGGCCCGGCGACCTACCACGCGACTGCCATGCAGGACAGCTTCGTCTCGTCCACCGGTGATTTCGCGACGACAGACAGCGCCGCGAGTTACCCGACGACGATCACCTGCTGGATGTTCGCCGATGGTGTCGAAGTCCCCGGATCTCCTCGGGTCACCGGGTCGGTGGTCGCCTTCGGCGACTCCATCACCGATGGTTTCCAGTCGGACCCCAACGCCAATGATCGCTGGCCCAACGTACTGGCCCGCCGTCTCGACGCGGTACACGGGTCTACGCTCTCGGTCGTCGATGAGGGGATCAGCGGCAACCAGCTGCTGACTGATTCGGCCTTCGCGGGCGTCAGCGGATTGCACCGGCTGACCAGGGACGTCATCGACCAGCCGGGCGCCAAGGTGGTGATCATGCTGATCGGCATCAATGACATCGGCTTCACTGATCTCGGCCTGGACAACCCGCCGGCGACGGCCGCCACGATCGAAGCCGGCTACGAGCAGGTCATTGCTGCCGTGCACGCGCACGGCATGCGGATCTACGCAGGCACCCTGACGCCGTTTCTGACTCTGCCAGTCGCGACGACGGGATATCAGGACGCCCAAGGTGAGGTAGTCAGGGAAGAGGTCAACCACTGGATTTTGACCAGCGGCGCCTTCGACGGTGTCATCAACTTCGCGGCCGAACTCGCGGATCCAAGTGACCCGCAGACCTACAATCCCGTGTATGACAGCGGAGATCACCTGCATCCCAACGACGTGGGTTACAACGTCATGGGGGACTCGATCTCGCTGAGCATGTTGCTAGGCCAGAACCAGAACTAACCCGCCGTATCTTCGCGGGCAGCTCCCGCCGCCCTTGTGCCCCGCTGGAAGGTCTTCAGCGGGGCACAAGGAAGCGCTGTGCTGGCCTGCTATCCCGAGTGCCGCCGCAGGAACTCGAGCGTTCGCCGGTTGAATTCCCCGGTGACTTCGTAGATGGGTGCGTGCGAGGCGCCGCTGAAGACGACCAGTTCGGCCCCGGTTATCGCGTCGGTCAGCGGCGCTGCGAACCGCGTCGACGTGCAGGCGTCGTGCTCGCCGAAGGTGACGAGCGTCGGCGCCTGGATCGAGCCGAGCACGGCCCGCGCATCGTGCCCGAGGACGGCCGCGGACTGCCGCAGGAAAGCGTCGACCGGCGGCATCGGCCGACTCCGCACGAAGTCCGCCAGTGATTCGATGTACTCCGGCCGGGCCGCGTACAGCTCCGGGGTGAAGCACCACGGAAATATTCCGGCGATCACCATGTCGGTAACGCTGCCCAGTCCGCTAGCCATGATGCGCCACGTCTCGACCACCGTGCGCAGGAACGGGTCGGTGACGTCCCAGGCGCTGTGCAGCGACAGCGACCGCACCATGGCGGGATACTTGGCAGCGAGGTGCATGCCGACGGCGGCACCGAGGGAGAGTCCCGAGACGTGCGCTTTGTCGACGCCGGCCGCTTGCATAAAGGCGGCGATGTCCTCGGCGAGCACCTCGGTCGAATAGTCGCCGTCGGGCTTGCCTGACAGCCCTGCGCCGCGCAGGTCCACCGTGTAGCAGGTGAACTCTTTGGCGTAGTCGGCGACCTGGAAGGCGTAACACGCCTGGTCGGCCGCGAGATACGGGATGAGCACCAACGGCTCGCCCTCGCCCTGCACCTCGTAGTAGACATCGATCCCGTTGGCCTGCACGACCGGCATGCTGAACCCCTCCTGAGACCCTCGGCCGGCCACGCTGACCGGCGTGACCTATGGTGCCCGGTGGGCGCCAAACGCGCTAGCTGCCCGTTACAGCGGCTCGATAGCATCGCCCTGTGGCCGACAGAGTGCTGATCTACGGCGTCACTGGCTCCGGCAAAACCACCCTGGCGCAGCAGGTCGCCGAGCGCACTGGGCTTCCGTTTCACGGCGTGGACGACCTGACCTGGGAGCCGGGCTGGATCGGCGTGCCGCCAGCGGAGCAGCGGCGGCGCATCGCGACGATCTGCGCCGGTGAGCGGTGGATCCTCGACTCCGGCTATAGCAGGTGGATCGACCTAGTGCTGGCTAGGACCGACCTCATCGTGGCGCTGGACTACCCGCGCTGGCGCTCGCTCGTGCGGCTGCTCAGGCGCACGCTGGCTCGCGCGATCAGCCAGCGGC
The DNA here is from genome assembly GCA_030041275.1 of Streptosporangiaceae bacterium. Taxonomy (GTDB): domain Bacteria; phylum Actinomycetota; class Actinomycetes; order Streptosporangiales; family Streptosporangiaceae; genus JAJYUU01. Next base: position 19,994 of record JASHOE010000239.1, on the reverse strand, counting down.
CGGTCTGCAACGGCAACACCGAGACCTTCCGGCAGATGCTGTCCCCGGACTCCATCCTCGTGTGGCACTTCCGCTCGTTCGCTCGCAAGCGCGCGCGGATGCGTGCGTGGGCTGCCGACCCTCAGGGACCAGCGGTCATCCGACTGAGGTCGCCAGCCGCTACCCGCAGCTGGCTGGCAAGCCTTCAATCGACGGGAACGGGCTCGCCGTCTGCTGATCGTGCTAGTATCTGAGCAGTCGCTCAAACTGATCGATCAGAATTGCTCCGCCCATGTAGAGGCACGGAGGCAGCCGTGGCGAAGTCCGGGCCGCACGCGGGGACTGCTCGCCGGGCGCAGTCCGCGGACGTTCGCGCGGCGCTGGTGACCGCCGCCATCGACGCGCTGCGAGAGACCGGTTTCGCCGGCGCAAGCGCGCGGGAGATAGCCAGCCGGGCGGGTTGCAGCCAGGCGCTTGTGTTCTACCACTACGGATCCGTCAACGACCTGCTGCTCGCTGCGCTCGACGAAGTCAGCGCCCGCCGGATGGCGGCCTACCGTGAGCTGCTGACCGGCGCCTCATCGGTGACCGCTCTGGCCGAGTCGGGGCGCGCCATAGTGACCCACGACCTTAACGCTGGCTACGTTCGGGTGCTGGTCGAGATGATCACCGCAGCCCACGCGGTCCCCGAACTCGGCGAGCAGGTGGCAGAGCGCCTGCGCCCGTGGCGCGAGCTGACCGAGCAGGCCGTCCGGCGCGCGCTAGGCCGGTCGGCGGCGGCCCGCCTTATGCCGCCGGACCTGGCGGCGCGCGCCCTGGTGGCTGGTTTCCTGGGCCTGGAGCTGCTGGCAAGCCTGGACGGCGATGACGAGGGCGCGCTTGACGTCCTGGACCGGGTCGGCTCACTAGCCAGACTGCTCGACGTGCTGGCCGGGCTGCGGCTACCGGGCGGCGGAAAGGCGGGCCGATGACCCAGCTCGACGTCGTGACCGGGGCGTTCGGTTATTCAGGCGCCGCCATCGCCAGTCGGCTGCCGTCCGGCGGCCACCAGGTCCGGACCCTGACCGGCCACCCCGGCCGAGCGCCCGCGAGCACCCCGATCGAGGTTCTGCCGCTGAACTTCGCCGCGCCGGACGAGCTGCGCCAGTCCCTGACGGGTGCGCACACCCTCTACAACACCTATTGGGTCCGGTTCGCCCACGGTCGGACGAGCCACGAAACGGCCGTGACCAACTCGCAGGCGCTCTTCACCGCCGCGGCGGCCGCCGGCGTGCAGCGGATCGTGCACGTCTCGATTACCAACCCGAGCGCGACCGCCGCCGACAGCTACTTTCGCGGTAAGGCCCAGGTCGAGAGCTCGCTGGCCGCGAGCGGTGTGCGGTCCTACGCGATCGCGCGGCCGGCGGTGCTGTTCGGCGGCGACGGTGTCCTGCTCAACAACATCGCGTATCTGCTGCGCCGGCTCCCGGTCTTCGCCATCGGCGGCAACGGCAGCTATCGTCTCCGTCCCATCCACGTCGATGATCTCGCGGCCCTCTGCGTCGAACTCGGCACCCGACAAGACACCGTTACCGTCGACGCCGTCGGCCCCGAGTCCGTGACCTTCCGCCACCTCGTCGAAGAAATCAAGACCGCAGTGGCCAGCAGGTCAGCGCTAGTCCCCGTCCCGGGCGCTGCCATCGCGCTGCTAGCGGGCGCACTCGGCATCATGCTCCGCGACACGCTCCTCACGGCGGACGAATACCGCTCCATGGCGGCCGGCCTGGCTGACTCATCAGCCCCGGCAACGGGCACGATCGTCCTCACCGACTGGATTCGCGACCACAGCAACGACCTCGGCCGCCACTACGCCAGCGAGCTAGACCGCCACTTCCGCAGTTGAAGCAGCATGCTGCGTGTTACGTGATTCGGTCGGCGACCTGCCAAATGCCGCGGGCACACCATGGAGGGTAAGCAGGCCGTCAGGGCGCAAGCTGATATCGACCGATGCCGGTGCAGCCGTTTACCGCCGTTTGGCTGCGCCGGTACCGGTCGACACCAGCGGGCAACTAGGCCGTTCCCTTACTGGTGGTACGTCGAGAGGAACGTCGCGATCCGGCCGATCGCCTCGTCAAGCACCGGCACGCTCGCCAGGAACACCAGCCGCAGGTGATCAGTGGTGGGCAGGTTGAACCCGCTCCCATGAGACAGCAGGACGTGCTGCTGCTCGAGCAGGTCGATCATCATTTTCTCGTCATCGGCGATGGGGTAGACCTCGGGATCGAGACGTGGGAAGAGGTACAGCGCACCGGCAGGCTTGTAGCAACTGACGCCGGGGATCGCCGTCAGTGCCGCCCACGCGTGGTCGCGCTGGTCGCGGAGCCGGCCGCCCGGCTGCAGCAGGTGCGTGATATCCACCCGGCCGCCCAGCGCGGGCTCGATAGCGTGCTGGGCGGGCACGTTGGGGCACAGCCGCATGTTGGCGAGCAGCTCGAGCCCGTCCAGGTAGTCCGCCGCGTCCGCGCGCGGACCGGAGACGACCAGCCAGCCGGACCGGAAGCCAGCCAGCCGATAGGTCTTCGACAGCCCGCCCAGCGTGAGGACCAGCAGGTCAGGCGCCAGTGCCGCGGCCGGGCTGTGCACAGCGTCGGCGTAGATGATCTGGTCGTAGATCTCGTCCGTGAGCACTACCAGCCCGTGCCGGCGAGCGAGCTCGAGCATGCCAAGCAGAATCTCGCTCGAGTAAACGGCACCGGTCGGATTGTTGGGGTTGATGATCACGAGCGCCCTCGTGCGCGGGCCGATCCGGCTCTGGAGGTGCTCGAGGTCAGGATTCCAGTCGTTTTGCTCGTCGCACTGGTAGTGCACCGCGTGACCGCCGCACAGGTTGATCGCACCGGTCCACAGCGGATAGTCCGGGCTGGGCACCACAACCTCGTCGCCCGGATCCAGCAGCGCCTGCAGCGCCATCACGATCAGCTCGGACACGCCGTTGCCGAGGTAGACATCATCGGCGGTGACGCCCGGGACACCGCGGCGGTCGAAATACTGAGCCACGGCCTGCCGAGCGGGCTGGATGCCGCGCGCGTCGCTGTAGCCCTGGGCATCGGGGATGTGCTTGACGACGTCGCTGAGCACGTCGTCGGGGGCGTCTAGGCCGAATGGCGCAGGGTTGCCCAGGTTGAGCTTGATGATCTCGTGCCCGGCGGCCTCAAGCTGGCGAGCTCGCCGCAGGACCGGCCCGCGGATGTCGTATCTCACGTTGCTGAGCCTGCCTGCCTGAGCAACCCGCACTTCTCAGATCCCTCCGCCCACTCCGCCTGAACCCGCGATTGCGCCGTAGCTGCAAAAACGCGTCCCCGGCGGCCGACGGCCAGGTCGGCGCCAGGGCGCACGCGCTGTCGCAAACTTTACCGGCAGCCCGGCTCCGCGCGCCGGGTGAGGAGGCCAGTCAGCGCGCGGACAGCACCTCGGCGATCTTGGCCGCTGCGGCGTCGGGCTCGCTGGTGTCATGCAGCACTTCACCCCACGACCAGCGGTAATACCAGTGCAGCCGCCCGTCGTCGTCGGTGCCTGGCACGCAGTCGATGCTCTCCGCCAGCATCGACGCGCCGGGCATGAAGACGTGCAGCGCCGCGGGATAGGAAGTCTTTACCGTGGCGTGGAAGCCCTCGGTATCGAGCGCGGTAGCGAGCCGGTGCAGGTGATAGCTGCGCGCATGATCTCGGGTACCGGGCCGCATGTCACCTGCTTCGGGGGTCGGCACATTCTGGCCGCTTGCTGCCGGGGGTTGTCAAGCCCCGAAGTACGCCCGGTGTGTCCGTGAGCAGCCCCCGTGGCCATCCGTCAGCGCCGGTCGGCTCCGTAACCTGAGTTGCCCTGCTGTCCATCCTGGGGGTAGCCGACATCCGGCCCGCCATATCCGTACTGCTCGTACTGCGCGGCGGGCTGGGCGGGTGCGGCATACCCGGCCAGCCCACCAGCCTGGGCGTCAGGGTAGACCTGGTCGTCGTAGCGCAGGCTGCCATAGTCAATCCCGGTGTATCCGCGCGGCGCGGACCCGTTGTGCGCATGGCGGCCGGTCCCTGAGCCAGCTCCGTTGAGACCGGCTGCGGACAGGTAGCCATCGGTAGCTGATGACCCGCCAGAGCCACCTGGTTCCAGCGCTGAGTACCAGTTACCGGCCGGCGCCGGCAGCGGCGCCGATGGGTGACCCGTATAGTCCGGAGCGGATCGGCCCCCGGTTGCCGTGTCGGGATGCGAGGCCTGCTGGTAGGTGGGCGGCTGGTAAGCCGGCTGCGGCGCGCTCACGTAGCTGCCGTACGGGTTGGCAGCCGGGGCGCCCGGCTGCGCGGGCGGTGACTGCCTCGGCGACGTCTGCCTCGGCGATTTCTGCCCTGCGGGCGCGGAAGCCGACAGCGCGGAGGCTTGCTGCGCGGGGATCGGCTGCTGGGAGGGCGTCTGAACCGGGTATCCGTTCGGGCCAGAAACGCCCGGCTGGCTGTTAGCCGGCCGACGGGTCCGGTACGAGCGGCTGTCCGCGGCGTTGATCGCAGGGAACGACGGACTCGTCAGCGGGTCGTCGTCGCCACGGCCGTTCCTGAAGTGCCCGTTTCCTGACGGAGCCTGAGCCGCGGCTGGCTGCGGCCGCGTCGGCAGGACCTGATGCGGTCCGCTCGCCCCGCGACCCGGGGTGGCTGGGCGCTGGGGTACTGCGGGTCGCGACCCGCTGTGGCGACCGCGTGCCTCCGGGCTCGAGGCGGTCGGGGAGGAGTCGGGGACCCGACTCGGCAGCGGTGCCGCCGGGCGGATTGGCTGCGGCCGCTGCTGGACAGGCGGCTGGCCTCGTTCGCCGCGCGCCGCCGCCATCGTGCCCGCGGGCGGCCGCAGGTCGGCGCTCGTTTCTCTCGGGCGCCTCGCCGCCGGCGTCTGGCCGGAGCCGACCGGGGAGACCGGGGCCTTGTCGGCGGCCAACTCAGCCCAGTAGTCGACGTCCGACAGCGACTCCCAGCTGCTGGTTGCCGAGTCCGACTCATCGGCGCGGGCCGGCCTGGTTGGTCGGACCGGGGATGCCGAAGCCGCAGCGGCGCGCCGCTGGCCGCCGACCTGGCTACCTGCCCGTTCGGGCACGGTCGGCCTGGGCCCGGTGTCGTGATCCCGGTAGCCGGGCCGCCCATGAGCATCGACTGGCCTGGACGGCCTGTCCGCGGCCCACGCGCCGACAGCGGCCGGGCGCTGTCGGGACCGGCGGCTTGGCTCGGCGGGCAGCTGGTCAGAACCGGGAGCCAGACCGCGGCTGGGACGGCGCGGCTCGTCGGGAATGTCGTCGAACGTGTCGGAGTCGTCGGCCCGCAGGTACCGCAAGGCGAGAACGGCGATAATCACGATCAGCACGACCACGGCCACAAGGACAATCAAGATCGTAGTGATCATCTCACCATCCCATTGACGCGCGGCGGCGCGGCGCTCGCGAGGACCACGACCATCAACGCGGGCCTCCCGCCGGCAAGCACCTCTGTTCGAATGAAGGTGTTGGTAATGAAGGCGGATTGACTGTCTGAACAGCGATTGTGTCGGACGCTATACGCCTTGTCACGCAATTCGGGAACTTTAACCGCGCGTGTCGACTGTCTGCACGTGGGCTGCTACTTAGAGTACTGACGTAGCGCCGCTGCGCTGCGGTTTTGCGAATGAGCTGCTGTCACAATGCCGGATTGGTCGGTCTGACGCCGCCGGTTCCGGCTTCCGCCGGTTATTTTTGCGGCGCTGGCAAGGCCGTAACGGTAATCGTGCCGCGTCCGAGTACGTGTGCCGCGATCGTGGTCCACGCCTGGAGCAGCCGGGAGTGGTTGGGCAGTGATGCCCCGAAGTAGGTGTTCAGGGCGTACACCGTAATGCGGTACTTGTGCGGCGCACCCACCGGGCACGGCGCCATGTACCCGGCGACGCCGGCGCTGTTGGCAGCCACCCGGGCGCCGGGCGGAAGCGTCGAGGCCGCCGGATGGCTCCTGGCCGTCACCCCGACCGTGGCAGGCCCAACCTGCAGGTCGGTCGTGTCGGCGCCAATATTGAAGACGATCCAGTACACCCGCGGGGTGATTGGCGCGAGCTGGTCATCGACGATGAGTGCCACGGACTTGGTTCCTGGCGGTGCCCCGGACCAGAAGATCGGCGGGCTCTCGCCTGAGCCGTAGCAGGTGAATCGCGCGGGGAGGACGCTGCCGCTGAGATCCGGGCTGGTCACCGACATATCAAGCGGTGCGTCCGCGCTGAGCGGCTGGGGCTTGCCGAGAAGGCCGCAACCGGAGGCGAGCATGCTGCACGCGGTCAGCGCGGCGAGACCGGCCGCGCGCGAGCGCCACCTGCCGTTACCCGCACCGCGGCGCACGCTGCCTCTCCCTGTCCTGTGTTGTTCGGCCGGCAAGCCGTTCCGATGAGCTGGCCGCCTGAACGCGACAGCCTTGCCCGAGGCTAGTCGGACTGCCGAGACGTACCGAACATGATCTCGTCCCAGGACGGCACCGACGAACGCCGGGATCGACCGGACTTGCGGGCTGGAGCGGGCGGAGCTTGCGTCGCTGACGCAGGCGCGCTGCTGGCGCCCGCGGCGCTCGCGGCCGGCGTCTCGGGCTCCGCCTCCGGTCCGGTCGCCTCGGTCGCCGCCTCGGCCAGGGCGGGTTCGGCTTCTGGCGCCGGCGCGCGAGCTGCCTCGCGGCTTCTTACCAGGCCGGGAACGCTGCGCCGGTCGAAGTCGCGGGGATGATCCGGATAGGTGGTGGCGTGCTGGCGGGAGCCGATCGGGGTCACCGTCGCCGTTGCCCGGCTCCGGTCGGCAAAGGTGATCGCCGCCCATTCATCCGCTGGCAGGCAAAGCCGGATCGCCTGCTCGTCATCCGGAATTACGTGCCGCCGCCGCGGGTCGTAGATCCACTCGGCAACGCCAGGCCGGCCTCCCACGGTGTATTGCAGCTGGACCTGCCAGTTCCCGTCCGGCCGCTTGCGCGAATCCCACTCGACGCCGTCGGCGTGCGCGCCGACGCCGCTGAGCCGCTCTGCCACGATGTCTCCGAGCCGCGGCCCCGGCCCGGACTCGCCGTGCGCCCTTATGCTCGCCCGCTGCGCCTGCTCCGCCTGATACTGGCGCTCGGCCAGGATCGGTCCCTCGAAGCGGCGAATCCTGTCCGGGGGGATGCCCGCCGCGTCGGCGATCTCTTCTGCTGTTTCGCCAGCGCGTATGCGGTCTTGGATCTCCTTGGGTCGCAACGGATTCTCCACTTCGATCTCGTACTGCGCGAGCCGCGAGAACTGACCCCTGGCCACCGTCCTCAGCCGGTCGTCTATGGGCAACAGGAACCGGTCGCTCCGCCCCGGTACGGCGAGGATCGCGTAGCTGCCGTCCTCGCTGACTGCGACGAGGCGCAGTTCCTGCATGCGTGTCCCTCCTGCGGCCGGCCAAGCCACGCGAGGCGGGGCACGGACCTGCCGTGTAACGAGTCTGCCGGCATTACCGCTGACAGGCCAGCACCCCGCCCGGCATGTCCGGAGACTGACCAGCTAGACCGCATTGCCGAGGCATGTCCAGCAGTCATGACCAGCACTGGCGGCAATGTAGCCACGATACGGCCGGCTAGCGGCTCAGCAGCAGATAATCGCGCCGCCGGAGCGGTCGCAGCGCCACCAGGTCCGATGTCTCAGGCGGAGGGCCGCCAACAGGGCCGTCGGCCCGGCGGTATATTCGATAGCAGAATGTTCGGTTACAGAAGTATCTTGACCGAGGCGCCACGTCCGGCAGCCGTCCGTGAGCACCCGTGGGCGCCGTGGCTCGCCGTCGGTGTCGTCTGCTTCGGCGCGTTCATGGGGCAGCTTGACGCGAGCATCGTGACGCTGACATTCCGGCCGATGCAGCATGACTTCACTGCGCCGCTGGCGGCTGTGCAGTGGGTGTCGCTCAGCTATCTCCTGGTGCTCGTGGCGCTGCTCGTCCCGGCCGGCCGGATCGCGGATGCCGTCGGCCGCAAGCTCGTCTACGGCTACGGCTTCGCCGTCTTCACCGCGGCCTCGGCCGCCTGCGCCTTCGCGCCGTCGCTGGGCGTGCTGGTCGGCTGCCGGGTCGTCCAGGCAGCCGGTGCCGCGATGCTGCAGGCCAACAGCGTGGCGCTGGTCACCACCAGCGCGCCGCAGGGGCGGATGCGGCTCGGCCTCAGCATCCAGGCAGCCGCGCAGGCCATCGGCCTGGGACTCGGGCCCACGCTCGGCGGCCTGCTTACCCAGACCGCGGGCTGGCGGGCCGTGTACTGGATCAACGTGCCGGTCGGCTGCCTGGCCATCGTCGCGGGGCGCTACCTGCTGCCGAGGACCAGGCAGCGCAGCCCGGCCAAGTCGTTCGACGTGGTCGGGGCGACGCTGCTCGGCCTCACGACGACTTCGTTGCTGGCGGCCTTGTCAGTGGTGAGCGGCCTGCCAGTGCCCGGCTGGCTCGGCTGGCTGATGACCGCCGTGGCGCTGGCGGCCGGGGCGGCGTTCGCCGTCCGGCAACAGCGCGCACGGTGCCCGCTGGTTCCGCCCGCGCTGCTGCGATCGAGCCGCATCACGCTGGGGCTCGCCGGCGCGTGCCTGGGATACCTGGTGTTGTTCGGGCCGCTCGTGCTGATCCCTCAACTGCTCGCTGGTCACGGCACCGTGCTGCACACGGGACTGATCCTCTCGGCGCTACCGGTCGGCTTTGGTGTCGCCGCGCTGACCGCCGAGGCGATCCTCCCGGCCGGGATGCGAAATCGCACCAGGGGAAGCATCGGCGCGGGCGCGTGCGCGGTGGTTCTGGCTATGCTCGTGTTTATGGCTAGTTCATCGATAGGAATTGTTCTGCTACTGGGACTCGCCGGGCTCTGTCTCGGCGTCTTCGTGCCCGCCAATAACGCGCTGATCATGCGGACCGGCACGGCGGGCACGGCGGGTTCGCTCGGTGGCCTGGTCAACATGGCCCGCGGCATCGGGACTACGCTCGGCATCGCACTGGTGACGCTCGCGCTGCACGTGGGCGGCCACGCGGCCGGCGGCCACCTGGATGGAACGCTCGCACTGGTGCTGCTCGCCGTGGCCGCGGCGGCTGCCGCGGTGATCGTGGCGATCATCCGGCCCTTGCCTGCGTCGCGGGATGCGGGGAACAACGATGGTCCGGCGGCTGCGGGGCACTCCGGTGCCTTCGGCTGAGGAGCGCAGTGGTCCGGCAGGCCGCGCGGCGACCGGGCCAGCCGGTTTGGAACTCGCTGACGCAGTGTCCCGGCTGCGCCGCGCGATGCGCCGCGCCGCGCGCGCTCGCGGATCCGGCGGGTCGCTGCCGGGTGGCCTGTCGGTGGCGCAGCTTGAATTCCTGTCCTGCCTGGCGGAGAACCCGTCGGCGCGGCCCGGCCAGGTAGCCCGGCTGCTCCGGCTCGCACCGAGCTCGGTGGCCACGCTGGTCAACGGCTTGGCGAGGACAGGCCTCGTGGTCCGCACCGGCGGGGTCGCTGACCGGCGCACCGCCGTACTCGAGCTGACACCGGCAGGTCACGCCGTGCTGGCCGAGTGGCAGGACCTGAATGCACAGATCCTGGCGGCCGCGCTCACCGCGCTGCAGGCGGCCGGCAGGCGCAGCCTGCACGCATCGCTCCCCGCGTTGCGTCAGCTCACGTCCGGAATCGACGCGCTTGCCGACGAGCCGCAGCCAGGACTGATCACCGGCCCCGGTCGGACAGGCGAGGCGGCTGCGGCCGGCAGCTGACTTGCGCGGCTCCGGCTGCTTGCTGCGCCAGTGCGCGGCCAGTTCATCGAGTCCGTTCCCGTAGGATCCCTGGTCATGCGGGTGGATGCGATTTACGGGGCGGTCGGCAGGTTTAGCGTCCGTTTCCGCTGGCTGGTGGTGCTGATCTGGATAGCAGGCGCTGTCGCGGCAGGGACGCAGCTTCCGGCACTGTCGAGTGTCACCCAGGGGAACAATCAGAAGTTCTTGCCCGCCAGCGCGCCGAGCTCACAGGCCGCGGTGCTCGCGGCTCCGTTCGGTACCGGCAACAGCCAGCCGATCCCCGTGGTCGCGGCGACCACGAGCGGATCGCTGACGCCTGCCGACGTCACCGCGCTTGACCACCTGCAGGGCCGGCTGGCTATGGTGCCCGGCATCAGCAAGGTCATCAACGCGGGCCGGTCACCCGACGGGGAGGCCGAACAGCTCGTCGTGATGGCCAGATTCACCGGCAGCGGCAACCCTGACTACGCCAAGAACCTCGTCGACGGGCTGCGCTCGCAGATCGCGAAGGCGGACCTGCCGGCGGGCCTCAGCGCGCACGTCACCGGGGACCTGGCGGAACAGGTGGACCAGCAGAAGGCGTCGGGCGACACGAGTAACAAAGTCCAGGCGCTGTCGGTGCTGTTCGTCATCGTGCTGCTGGTCTGCATCTTCCGGTCGGTCACGCTCGCTATCACGACGGTCCTCCCCGCGGGGTTGTCGGTGACCATCGCCGGCCCCCTGGTGGCCGAGGCCGCCAGGCACGGCCTGCAGGTGTCGCCGATCGCCCAGCTGCTACTGATCGTGCTTGTCATCGGCGCGGGCACGGACTACGGGCTGTTCCTCGTGTTCCGTGTCCGGGAGGAGCTGCGAGCCCGCGACCATGATGCTGCGGGCGCGCTGCATCCGGGCACCACGGGAACGGCCCGGAGTCTGGTGGCCGACCTGGCGCGGCCGCGGCCACCGGCCGCCGCGGCGATCATCGAGGCGGTCACGAGGGTAGGCGAGTCCGTCAGCGCCTCGGCGGTCACCGTCATCGCGGCGGTGCTGACCCTGCTGCTCGCCAGCTTCTCCTTCTACTCCGATCTCGCGTGGCCCTTCGCCATCGCGGTCGGGGTGATCCTGCTGGCCGGGCTGACGCTGCTCCCCGCCTTGCTGTCCGTGCGGCTGTCCCTGCTGGCGGTGAAGAGGTCGCTGTTCCGCGCCATGTTCGGCCGGCCGAAGCTGCTGCGGTGGAGCATTCAGGGCAGTGGGCGGGCCGGCGTCTGGGGCCGGGTGGCGGGCCGGATCGTCCAGCACCCGGTGCCGACGCTGCTGGCCGGCGTCGTGTTCTTCGGCGGGCTGTCGTTCGCCGTGCTCGGTTACACCTCGGCCGGGTTCGGCGGTACCACGACACCGCCCGCTGGCAGCGACTCGGCGGCTGGCGCGACGCTTCTGGCCAGGCACTTCCCGCAGTCAGCGGCCAACCCGACGAGCCTGATCTTCCAGTTCCCGCGGCCAGTCTGGGACGACGCCGCGCCGCTGGCGAAGGCGACGACCGAGCTCCGGGCAACCGGGCTCTTCACTCAGGTCGCCGGGGCGCTGAACCCGGTCGGCGGCGCTACGCTCACAGCCGCGCAGTACCAGGGTCTGTACAGCGCGCTCGGGCCGCCAGGACGGCTGCCTGCCACGCCGACGGCCGCTGACCTGCGCGGCGGGCTGATTCCGGAGCAGGCTTACCAGCTCTACCGGACCACCGCGAACTTCGTCAGCCCGGACGGACGAACGGTCCAGTTCTCGACGGGCCTGCGGGCCCAGCCGGGCAGCACCGTGGCGACTGACCCTGGCAGCACCGCGGCGATGAACGAGGTTCCGGCCATCAGGACAGCCACCGCATCGATTCAGAAGTCTGTCGGCGCCACAGCGTCGGGCGTGGCTGGCGAGGCGCCCGCGCTCAAGGACATCAGCAGCATCTCCACCAGTGACCTCAAGCACATCATCCCGGTTGCCATCCTGGCTATCGGCATCCTGTTGGCGCTCGTGCTCCGCAGCCTCGTCGCGCCGCTGTACCTGATCGCCTCCGTCGGAGTTTCTTACCTGGCGGCGCTCGGGCTGTCGGTGCTGATTTTTATCAAGGCGGGCGGTAGTGGCGGCCTGGTGTTCTTCATGCCGTTCCTGATGTTCATCTTCCTGCTCGCGCTGGGTGAGGACTACAACATCCTCGTCATGACCCGGATCAGGGAGGAATCACGTCGGCTGCCGCTCCGGCAGGCGGTGGCCAAGGCGATCAGCGTGACTGGCACGACGGTGACGTCGGCAGGTCTGGTGCTGGCGGGCACGTTCATCGTGCTCACGTTCGCCGCCGGCAGCGGATCCGGCGCGAGCCAGGTTCGCGACATCGGACTTGGACTGGCGCTCGGCATCCTCATGGACACATTCCTCGTGCGCACCCTCCTGGTGCCGTCAACGGTGGTGCTGCTCGGCAAGTGGAACTGGTGGCCGTCGGGGCTGCGCAAGGACGAAGCCGCGGATCTGGTCGGCCCGCCGCTCGGTGAGGTAGCGGCTGCCGCGACCGGAGACGTGCCCTAGCGGGCAAGCGGGCCAGCGCGATGGCGCGGATCTCTGTCGTCGTCCCGGTGTACGACGTAGCCGAGTTCCTGCCGTGCTGCCTCGACTCGATCCTGGCCAGCGGTGACCCTGACCTCGAGGTGATCGCGATTGACGACGCCTCGCCGGACGCGGCCGGGCAGATTCTGGCTGACCGCGCCGCGGCCGATCCGCGGCTGCGGGTGATCCGCCTGGCGGGCAACCACGGCCAAGGGCACGCCCGCAACCTGGGTCTGGCGGCAGCCACGGGGGACTACGTCTGGTTCGTTGATGGCGACGACGCGCTGACCGAAGGCGCCCTGGCGGCGGTCGGCGGCGTGCTGGCGGCGGTCAAGCCGGATGTGCTGCTGGTCGACTGGGAGACCTGGCATGGACTGCCAGGTCGCACCGTGCCGAACCCGGGCCGCTCGCTACTTAAGATGGCGCCGCCGCAGGGCTGCACGCTGGCCGCGGAGCCGGGCCTGATCAACCTCACCATGACTGCGTGGAGCAAGCTGTACCGGCGTGACTTCCTCCGTGCCCTCGGGGTGAGCTTCTCGGCCGGTATCCACGAGGACATCGCTGTCACCTGCGCCGCGCTGCTGTCGGCCGACCTGATCGGCGCCGTGGATCAGGTGTGCTATCGCTACCGGCGTCGGCCCGGCTCAGCCATGACCACCATGAGTCGGCAGCACCTGGCGGTCTTCGACGCCTACCGCCAGGTATTCGAATTGCTGGCCCGCCGGGACGCCGCGGGTCAGCCGGTTAGCGATTCCGTCCGCGCAGCCATATTCGAGCGCGCCATCTGGCACTACACCTCCGTGCTGGAAACGACCGGCCCCGGTATCGGCAGGTTCGGGCTGCCGGGCTTGGTGCCGCGGCCGGACCGGCGCGCGTTCTTCCGGCGGATGCACCAGGACTTCGTGCGCTACCGGCCGGCCGCCTACCGGCATCCGCCAGGTCCGCGCGGCGCGAAGCTGCGGCTTGTCGAGCGAGACGCCTACTTTGCTTACTCCGTACTCGAACCGCTCAATCAGGCCAGGGTCGCGATCCGTCGGCTGACGCCAGGCGCGTGACGATCGGCGCAAACCGCCCCAGTGCGCAACCGGGCCGGTGCTGCGCCGCCGGGCAGTTGACACTGGAGGCGTGCGAGCCAAGCCCGCGGGCCCGGTCGCCATGCCGTGGCGCCCGGCCTCCGGTCACCGACGTTTCGTCCCGTCGCCGCGGTCGCCGCCTGGCTCATCATCCCGGCAGGATTTGGCTGGCTCTTGGTCATCGGGCGGCTGGCCGGCGGCGCGTAGCGCTCCCGGTCATCAGCGTGCGACCAGGGTCTCCAGCCGCTCGATCCTGGCCAGTGCGGGCTCCAGCGCGGCCCGGATCGCCGCGGTGACCCCGGCAGCCGCTTGAGGCTCGGTTGCCGAGGTGGCATCTGCCGACCGCTGGGCGTGCGCGGCGAAGCCCGCGTAGTAGCCGGCCAGCGCGGCCGTCACGGCACGTCTGGTCGCCCGCAGGTCGGCGCCGAGCGAGCGCAGCGCCTGCCCGGCCACCCCGTCCGGCTCGCCGACGAGGCCGAGCAGCAGATGCTCGGTCCCGATGTAGCTGTTGCCCAGCCCGGATGACTCATTGGTGGCCAGTTCGAAGGCCTGGGCAAGGTCGGCAGCCAGCCGTCGGGACGCTCCGGCAGGCAGCGGCGCGCCGATGGTGTCCGGCGTCCGGCGATCGAGTTGGGCGCGTACCTGCTGCACGGTGATGTCGAGGGCACCAAGCACATGGACCGCCATGCTGTCGCGGTCGTCGAGTATCGCGCGCAACAGGTGCTCGCCGTCGATCTCCGGCAGCCCGCCGGCCGCGGCCGTGGCCGCCGCGGCCTGCAGGATCCGCATGGTCCGGGCCGTCAGTGGCAGCGCCGGCGTTCCGGCCGGCACCTCGCGGCCGGGGCTGGCTGCGATCTCCCTGATCGCGGTCACGCGCCGGACAGCCTGCTCCAGCGCGCGCTGACACACGGCAGATACGGGAACCGCGGCATCCTTCACCGCGTCCGCGAGGTCGTCAGGCAGGTACACGTTTATCTTTGGCATAACACCACTATAACCCTAGTGGGGTTATAGTTCGAGCGGCACGGGGCAGCGCATGAGATAGTGCCGCGGCGGTGACCAGGCACGCGCCGCCGCGGCACTGCCGTCTGTCAGTGAGCCGCCGCGAACTGCTCGCTCTCGGTCGACCCGGCGAGCGCCGTGGTCGAGGCGTCCGGGCTGATCGCGGCGGTCACCAGGTCGAAGTAGCCGGTGCCGACCTCACGTTGGTGCCGGGTTGCGGTGTAGCCGTCGGCCTCGGCCGCGAACTCGGCATCCTGCAGTTCAACGTAGGCAGCCATGCCGCGGTCTGCGTAGCCGCGAGCGAGGGCGAACATCGATTCGTTGAGGGCGTGGAACCCGGCGAGAGTGATGAACTGGAACTTGTACCCCATGGCGCCGAGTTCCCGCTGGAACGACGCGATGGTGGCGGTGTCCAGGTGCGCGCGCCAGTTGAATGACGGTGAGCAGTTGTAGGCCAGCATCTGGTCCGGGTAGTCGGCCTTGATCGCCTCGGCGAACTTGCGCGCGACGGCGAGATCGGGGGTGGAGGTCTCCATCCAGAGCAGCTCGGCGTGCGGCGCATAGGCCAGACCGCGCGCGATGCAAGACTCGATCCCGTTACGCACCCGGTAGAACCCCTCGGCGGTGCGCTCGCCGGTGATGAACGGCAGATCCCGCTCGTCGACGTCGCTGGTGATCAGCGTGGCCGCCTGGGCGTCAGTACGAGCCACGACAAGGCTTGGCACGCCGCACACGTCGGCTGCCAGTCGTGCTGCGTTAAGCGTCTTGATGTGCTGGCCGGTAGGGATGAGCACCTTGCCGCCGAGGTGGCCGCACTTCTTCTCGGACGCGAGCTGGTCCTCCCAGTGCACGCCGGCGGCTCCCGCTGCGATCATCGATTTCATCAGCTCGTATGCGTTCAGTACGCCGCCGAACCCGGCTTCCGCATCGGCGACAATGGGTGCCAGCCAGTGCGGTGCGCCCTCGTTTGCCGACTCGGCCCAGGTGATCTGGTCGGCGCGCAGCAGCGCGTTGTTGATCCGCCTGACCACCGCGGGAACGGAGTTGGCGGGATACAAGCTCTGGTCCGGGTACGTCTGGCCAGCTAGGTTCGCGTCCGCGGCAACCTGCCAGCCGGACAGGTAAATCGCCCGCAAGCCAGCCCTGACCTGCTGAACGGCCTGGTTGCCGGTCAGTGCGCCGAGCGCATTCACGTAGCCGTCTTCCTGCAGCAGTGACCACAGCCGCTCGGCACCGAGCCGGGCGAGCGTGTGCTCCTCCTGAACAGAGCCGCGCAGCCGGATCACATCAGCGGCGTCGTAGGTGCGCTCGATTCCAGCCCAGCGCGGATCGGTCGCCCAGTTATGCTGCAACGCGTCGGCCTGGTCATGGAGCGAGGTCGTACGGCCGGTGCCGTTGAGAGTGCCCTCGAGGCGACTGTCGCTCACTGCTGTCCTCCTGGTTCGGTCGTCCCCGGGTTTGTTAAAGCCGATGTCAACAAGGGTCACCGGATACGTCAGGCGGCGGTAGAGCCGGAAGGCGTGAATTTCTCATACTCTTCATCTAAAGTGAAAAAGTGACGACTTTCATCAATGAAGAACGGCGATCCTTGCCAGATTTGGGTCTTGACCTCGGCATGTTCGGTCAACGGCTCCGGCACATCCGGCGTGCCAGGGGACTGACGCTGACCGAACTGGGGGAGCGGGTCGGCCGCGCTCCGTCGGCACTGTCTCTGCTGGAGAACGGCAGGCGCGAGCCGAAGCTGTCGCTCATTGAGGCGCTGGCGTCTGCACTGTCAGTGTCGCCAGATGAGCTGGTGCGCCGGCAGCCGCCGAGCCGCCGTGCGCAGCTCGAGGTCGCGTTCGCTGAGGCGCAGCGTGACCCGGTGCTGGCTGACCTTGGCCTGCCTGCGTTGCGTGTCGGCGCGAAGGTCCCGACGGACGTGCTCGAGCACCTTGTCGCGCTGCAAGACGAGCTGCGCCGCCAGCGGCTAAAGCCCACCGCCACGCCGGAGGAGGCCAGGGCCGCCAACGCGGAGCTGCGCGTGATGATGTCCGCGCGCGGCAACTACTTCGCCGACATCGAGGCGGCCGCTGCGGATGCGCTGGCTCCGGTCGGGTACACCGGTGGCGCGCTGTCCCAGGGCATGCTGCTGGCCGTGGTAAACCACCACGGCTTCTCGGTCCGCTACGTCCAGGATCTGCCGCGTTCCGCGCGGTCAGTGACTGACTTGCGCAACCGGCGCATCTACCTCCGGCAGGAGTCGCTCGGCATGCACACCCCGCGGGCCGTGCTGCTGCAAACGCTCGGCCACTTCGTGCTCGGGCACTCTGTGCCCGCCGACTTCGGCGAGTTCCTGCGCCAGCGCGTCGAGGCGAACTACTTCGCTGCGGCCGTGCTCGTTCCCGAGGAGGCAGCGGCCTCGTTCCTCCGCAGCGCAAAGCAGGCACGGGACCTTGCGGTCGAGGACCTGCGGGACGTGTTCTCTGTCTCCTACGAGATGGCCGCGCACCGATTCACTAACCTCGCAACGCACCACCTGGGCGTACCTTGTCACTTTGTCAAGAACGACGAGGGCGGCATCATCTACAAGGCTTACGAGAACGACGGCGTGGTGTTCCCGGCCGACCCGACCGGCGCGATCGAGGGGCAGCGGATGTGCCGTAGCTGGTCGGGCCGTCAGGTGTTCGCCGCGGCGGATCCGTTCAGCCCGTACTTCCAGTACTCCGACACGCCGTCTGGCACGTACCTGTGCACCGCCCTGGTAGACCCCGGACGGGAACGAGGCTTCGCAGTGACGCTGGGTGTCCGGTACGAGGACTCGCGCTGGTTCCGCGGACGGGACACCACGGTGCGCATGAAATCGTTCTGCCCGGCACCCGAGTGCTGTCAGCGGCCCCCCGCGGCACTGGCCACACGGTGGGAAGGGATGGCCTGGCCGTCGGCGCGGGCGCATTCGCACATCCTGCTCGCGCTGCCGTCGGGCAGCTTCCCGGGCGTGGACGAGACCGACGTCTTCGAGTTCCTAGACCGCCACGCGGCGAGCTGAGCTCTGCGAGTGTGGTCTAGCTGAAGCGGGGCTCGCGCTTCTCCCGCAGCGACGCCAGCCCTTCCTTGATGTCCTCGCCGAGGAAAGTCAGCATCTCGTACGCGGCCGACTGGTCGAAGATCGGGCCAGCGGTCCGCAGCCAGCCGTTCAGGGCCCGCTTGGTCAGCCGGATCGCCTGCTGTGGGCCTGACGCAAGCTGACTGGCCACGCGCATCGCCTCCGGCAGCACCTGCTCGCGGGGCAGGGCCTTGGACACCAGGCCGATTCGCTCTGCCTCTGTTCCCGAGACCATCTCCCCGGTCAGCAGGTAGTACTTAGCCTTCGCCAGGCCGCAGAGCAGCGGCCAGATGATCGCGGCATGGTCACCCGCTGCAACGCCGAGCCGAACATGGCCGTCGCCGAGGCGTGCGTCGTCGGCGCAGATGCTGATGTCGGCGAGCAACGCCACGACGAGCCCGGCGCCCACCGCCACCCCGTTGATGGCCGACACGATGGGCTTCTCGCAGTTGGCCATGTTGTAGACGAGGTCGCCCATTTCCTTGAGCATCCGCGTCACCAGCTCGTAGCTGCCGATCTGGCGTTCGACCATCGCCAGGTCGCCGCCCGCCGAAAAGGCGCGGCCCGCGCCGGTGACCAGTGCAACCCGCGTGTCGGCATCAGAACTGACGTCAGTCCAGATGGTGGCGAGCTCGCTGTGCATCTCCTCGTGCGCGGCGTTGAGCACGTCCGGCCGATTGAGCGTGATCAGTAGCACGCCGCCGGGCTGCCGGTCGAGACTGAGGTGCTGGTATCTGGCGAGGTCCATGTCGATCGGCTTCCTTCCGTTTGACTCGTGGCCAGTCACCTGCCCCTTGCGCGGAAGCAGCGGCCATCGGCCGGATCGGAGACTAGTGACCCTGGGGTGTAGCGCGCGAGACCAGCCCCGGTTTAAGCTAGATTACTAGCCAGTAACTTAGGCCTCCGGGCGGCTTGCCGACCGGGCGATACGTGTCATACGGGGAGCGAGATGAGCAGTCCGGATAAGTCCGCAGGCGGGTTCTCGCTCGCGCTGTCCGAGGACGTCAAACAGACCCGCAGCTGGGTGCACGAGTTCGCGAAGGACGTGATCAGGCCTGCCGGCGCCGAGTGGGACGAGCGGGAGGAAACTCCGTGGCCCATCCTCGAGCAGGCGGCCAAGATCGGGCTGTACTCGCTCGACTTCTTTGCCACTCAGTGGATGGAAGCCACCGGCCTCGGCATGGTCGTGTCGTTCGAAGAGTTGTTCTGGGGTGACGCGGGCATCGGGTTGTCGCTGGCCGGGACAGGCCTCGCCGCGGTGGCGGTGTCGAGCAACGGAACTCCGGAGCAGATCGGCGAGTGGCTGCCGGAAATGTTCGGCAGCCCAGGGGATGTCAAGCTCGGTGCCTTCTGCTCGTCGGAGCCTGAAGCCGGCAGCGACGTCAGCGCGATCCGCACCAAGGCGGTCTACGACCAGGCCACTGACCAGTGGGTGCTGAACGGTACGAAGACCTGGGCCACCAATGGCGGGATCGCTGATGTCCATGTCGTCGTCGCCTCGGTTGACCCTGCGCTCGGCAGTCGCGGCCAGGCGACGTTCATCGTTCCGCCCGGCACGCCTGGCCTGTCTCAGGGTCAGAAGTTCCGCAAGCACGGCATCCGCGCCTCGCATACAGCCGAGGTAGTCCTGGATAACGTGCGGGTCCCTGGCCGGTGCCTCGTCGGCGGCAAGGACCGGC
The DNA here is from genome assembly GCA_030041275.1 of Streptosporangiaceae bacterium. GTDB lineage: Bacteria > Actinomycetota > Actinomycetes > Streptosporangiales > Streptosporangiaceae > JAJYUU01. The sequence goes on along the minus strand of JASHOE010000239.1, from coordinate 851 downwards.
TCGATGCTCGGCTCGCGCGGATCGCCGAGGGCCAGCGTGGTGGCGAGCAGGCAGCGATGCGGACGTTCGAGAAGTCGCGGCCGAGCGTGGCTGCGATGGCCGTGGGGGTCGCGCGGGCTGCCGTTGAGTTCGCGACGGAGTACGCGACGCAGCGCGTTCAATTCGGCCATCCCATCGGCCAGAACCAGGGTGTCGCCTTCCAGCTCGCGGATATGCACGCCGCAGTGGACGCGGCGCGGCTACTGACCTGGCGAGCCGCCTGGATGGCCCGGCACGGCCATTCGTTCGAGCACGCCGAGGGGTCGATCTCCAAGCTCGTCGCGGCAGAGACTGCGGTCCGAGTCACCGAGCAGGCGATCCAGATCCTCGGCGGCAACGGCTATACCCGCGACTATCCCGTCGAGCGCTGGCACCGCGACGCCAAGATCTTCACGATTTTCGAGGGCACGTCGGAGATCCAGCGCATGATCATCGGTAGGGCGGTCACCGGGCTTGACGTGCGGTAATAGCCGCAGGTCGTGGCGCTGGTGCGGATCTTGAAAGGGCCGGTGTAACCGGGTTTCTGACGTTTGGCTGTTTGCCCGTTATTCCTGGTTGGTTCCCGTCAGTTCCCGATAGTGCTGAGTTGGTGCTGGCTGACCCCCTAACCGTTAGGGTGGTCCTCAATCAGGCAGCGTCCGGGGGAGCCCGAAGATTGGCAGCACGCTGTTGTCGAAGAAGCCGGTCACGGCGCTGATCTGGCTGCCCGCGAGGGTGAGCACGAGGATCCCGTTGGCGTGCGCGACCGGAGCGTGCGGGTCGCGGATGTAGAGGCCGAACGCGGGCTGGCCGTTGGCCCTGGTCGGCACCAG
>JASHOE010000238.1 GCA_030041275.1 Streptosporangiaceae bacterium | reverse complement strand
GGCGACGCCGGGCCCGCGGTAGCCGCGCTGCTCGCCGCCGAGCTCGGCCTGCCCGAGCCGGTGCTGCCCTGGCACACCGACCGGCAGCGGATCATCCAGCTCTCGGCCGCGCTGGCGGGGGCCTGCGCGGCCGCGGGGCTGGTCGCCAGGAACGTGACGCTCCTCGCGCAGACCGAGGTCGCCGAGGTGGCCGAGGGCGGCGGCGCCCCGGGGCAGGGCGGGTCGTCGGCAATGCCGCACAAGCGCAACCCGGTCGTGTCCGTGCTGATCCTCGGCTGCACCCGGCGGGTGCCTGGCCTGCTCGCGACGCTGACGGCAGCGGCCGAGCAAGAGCACCAGCGGGCGGCGGGGGCGTGGCACGCGGAGTGGGAGACGGTGTCTGAGCTGCTGCGCCTCACCGGGTCAGCGTCGTCGTGGCTGGTGAGCCTGCTGACCGGGCTGCAGGTCGACCCGGCCCGGATGCGCGCCAATCTCGATGCGACCGGCGGCCTGCCGCTCGCCGAGCACGTGACCGCGATGCTGGCGCCCGCGCTCGGCCGCCTGGCCGCGCACGACCTCGTGGCGGCCGCCGCCGACCGGGCGGCCAGCCGGGGCCTCAGCCTGCCGGAGGCCCTGCTGGCGGACCCGGTAGCGGCCGCGACGCTGTGCGATGCGGGGATCGGGCAGGCCGAACTGGCCGAGGCGGCCGATCCGGCCGGCTATCTCGGCGCGGCCACCGAGTTCGTCCGCCGGGCGCTGGCGGCGCACCGTCATCTCGCCGGCCAGGCGTGATACGGCGTCATGGATGCCTCGTAGCTAGGGCTGGAGCAGTAGTACCGAGGCACCCATGAGTCGCGCAACGGGGCGGTCCCAACGAAAGGAAGCACTGTGACGGACGAGGAGCGCAAGGCGGCCGGGATGCGGGTGCGCCGCGAGGTGCTGGGCGACGCGCACGTCGACCGTGCCGTCGCGAATACCACCGAGTTCACCGCGGACTTCCAGGATTTCATCACCCGATATGCGTGGGGCGAACTGTGGGCCCGGCCCGGCCTGAGCCGGCCGCAGCGCAGCATGGTCACCATCGCGCTGCTCGCGGGGCTCGGTCGGCACGAGGAGCTCGCGATGCACATCCGGGCCGCGATCCGCAACGGCGTGACGGCCGCCGAGATCAGCGAGGTGCTGCTGCACGTCGCGGTCTACGCGGGCGTACCGGCCGCCAACAACGCATTCGTCATCGCCGACAAGACGATCAAGGAATCTTCGTAGTCCGCACATCTGTTCACTTAGCGGCAGTCCCGGATAGGGTTTTCGACGGCGGAGCGAGGAGGATGGGTCGGAGCGTGGCTGAGATCGTCACACTCGCCGAAGCGATCGCGGCCACGGTGCGCGACGGCGACACCATTGCGATGGAAGGTTTCACCCACCTGATTCCGCACGCCGCCGGGCACGAGGTCATCAGGCAGGAACGCCGAGACCTTACGCTGGTGCGGATGACTCCAGACATCATCTACGACCAGCTCATCGGCGCTGGCTGCGCGCGCAAGCTCGTGTTCTCCTGGGCTGGCAACCCCGGCGTGGGGTCGCTGCACCGGTTCCGCGACGCGGTCGAGCACTCCTGGCCGCGGCCGCTCGAGCTCGAGGAGCACAGTCACGCCGGGATGGCGAACCGGTTCGTCGCGGGGGCGTCCGGCCTGCCCTTCGCCGTCCTGCGCGGCTACCGCGGAACGAGCCTCCCGGCCAGCACGACGGGCGTCGCCGACATCATCTGCCCGTTCACCGGCGAGACGCTGACCGCCGTCAGTGCCCTGCGGCCGGACGTGGCGGTGATCCACGCCCAGCTCGCCGACCGGCACGGGAACGTGCAGTACTGGGGCATCACCGGCGTGCAGAAGGAGGCGGTGCTCGCCTCGGCCCGCTCAGTGGTGACGGTCGAGCAGATCGTGGAGTCACTCGAGCCGAGGCCCGGGGCCATCGTGCTGCCGTCGTGGACCGTCGGCTACGTGGCGCACGTCCCCGGCGGAGCGCATCCTTCTTACGCGCTCGGCTACTCCACCAGGGACAACGACTTCTACCTTGCCTGGGACGAGATAAGCCGCGACCGCGACCTGTTCTCGGCGTGGCTCGACCAGTATGTGTATTGCGCAACACCGCAGGTGGCAGCTGGTGCCGCAAACCGGAGCGGGGCTGCATGCTGACCTACACCGCCGACGAGATGATGACCGTGGCCGCGGCGCGCTCGCTGCGCAACGGGATGACCTGCTTCGTCGGCATCGGCAGGCCCAGCGAGGCCGCCAACCTGGCGCGCGCCACGCACGCTCCTGACCTGGTCCTCATCTACGAGTCTGGCACGATCGGCGCCAAGCCCGGGCAGGTACCGCTGTCCATCGGTGATGGCATCCTGGCCGAGACTGCGGTCTCGGTTGTCAGCGTGCCGGAAATCTTCAACTACTGGCTACAGCCCGGCCGGATCGACGTCGGCTTCCTCGGCGCCGCCCAGCTGGACAAGTACGGGAACATCAACACCACCGTGATCGGCGCGAGCTACGGTGAGCCGAAAGTCCGCCTGCCTGGCGCAGGCGGCGCGCCGGAAATCGCAGCGGCGTGTAAGGAAGTCATCGTGGTCGTCAGGCAGTCCCGGCGCACGTTTGCCGAGCGGGTCGACTTTGTCACCTCGGTTGGCTTTGGCGACGGGGCCGCCAGCAGGCAGCGGCTAGGCCTGACCGGTCGCGGACCGCAGCTCGTCATCACCGATCTGGGCATGCTGCGGCCCGACCCGGGGTCGGGTGAGCTTGTCCTCGCCGGCATCTACCCCGGCGTGTCCGTGCCGCAGGTACAGGAGAAAACTGGATGGGACCTGGCGGTATCGTCCGATCTTGTCGAGATCCCGGCACCGGACGAGAGCGAACTGACGGCGCTGCGGGAGTTGTTGTCGACGGCGCCGTCCGCGCCGCGGCAGCTCGTGCCGCCGGCCGGAGCAAGCCCGGCCGCACGCCGGCCAGTCGGTGAAGGAGTTCTCTCATGACAGTGAGCAACCCGTTCGTCGCGAGCGGCGGCCTGGTGCTACCGCGCTACGAGCCGACCAACGGGGTACACCCACCGCTGGACTCGCCCGACTACCGATCGTCCGCGTTGCGGCATCCGAAACAGCCCCTCATCCCATTGCCGCAGCGGCTGACGGAGATTACCGGGCCGCTGTTCGGCGCCGAACGGGTCGGCGAGCACGACGCCGACCTGACAGCGGGACACGCAGGTGAGCCCATCGGCGAGCGGATCATCGTCAGCGGCCGGGTGATCGACTCCGACGGCAGGCCGGTGCCCGATGCCCTCATCGAGGTATGGCAAGCGAACGCCGCGGGGCGCTATCACCACGTGGTGGATGGTCATCCGGCCCCGCTCGACCCGAACTTCAGCGGCGGCGGCCGCTGCGTCACCGACTCGGTGGGCCGGTATCGGTTCGTCACAATCAAGCCGGGTCCGTACCCGTGGGGCAACCACTACAACGCGTGGCGGCCCGCCCACATCCACTTCTCGCTGTTCGGCCGCGCTTTCACCCAGCGCCTGGTCACACAGATGTTCTTCCCCGGTGATCCGCTGTTCCCGCTCGATCCGATCTTCAACTCGATCCCTGACGAGGCAGCCCGCCAGCGGCTCATCTCGGCCTTCGATATCGAGAACACGGTGCCGGACTGGGCAATGGCCTACAACTGGGACATCGTGCTACGCGGCCGCACGGCGACCGTATTCGAATCCGAGGAGGAGCAGTGACCGCCGGGCTGACCCCGTCCCAGACCGTCGGCCCGTATCTGGGTATCGGCATGCCGTGGGCGGACGGCTCGTTCGCCGTTCCACCGGGAACGCCAGGCGCGATCCGCGTGACTGGTCAGGTACTGGACGGCGAGGGCGTGCCCTTGCCGGACGCAGTGGTCGAGACCTGGCAGGCCGACCCGGACGGCCGGTTCGATCATCCTGACGACCCGCGCGGCGCTGTGAAGCCCGCGGTCCCCGGATTCCGGGGGTTCGGCCGGTCACTGACGGACAGCGCGGGGCGGTACGAGATCGTCACGCTGCGGCCGGGCCCGCTGCCGACGCCGGAGGGTGCGACCGAGGCACCGCACCTGGACGTGTCCGTCCTCGCCAGAGGAATGCTCGACCGGGTCGTGACCAGGATCTACTTCCCCGACGAGGCCGACGCCAACGCCGCCGACCCGGTCCTCACCGCGATTGGTGATCCGCTCCGCCGCGCGACGCTGCTTGCCACTGTCGGCCCGGGTGGCGAGTTCTGCTTCGACGTGAGGTTGCAGGGCGAGGGCGAGACTGTCTTCTTTGATATGTGACGGCGCCAGGACGCGTGCCATGGGCTGGCGCAGGCAGCGGAGCGATGGCTGAGCCGCCTTCGGTGGTTCCGGTCGCACTCGCCGGGAGCCGTGGCACATCGGGGTCACTCGACGGCCCGGACGACGCCCCGGTCCTGGTGCTCGGCAACTCGCTCGGCACCAGCTCGGCAGTCTGGGGCGGCCAGCTGCCGACGTTCCGACGCCAGTTCAGGCTGATGCAGTACGAGCTGCCCGGGCACGGCGGCACGCCAGCGGCGCCTGGGACATACACAATCAGTGGGCTGGCCGCCGGCGTGCTCGCCCTGCTCGACTCGCTTGGCGTCGAGCGGGCCGCCTACTGCGGCATCTCGCTGGGCGGCATGATCGGCATGCAGCTCGCCGCGCAGGCCCCGGAGCGGATCAGCGCGCTCGGCCTGGTCTGCACCTCCGCTTACTTGCCACCCGCCGACAGCTGGGCGGCGCGGGCGGCGCAGGTACGCACGGCCGGGATGGCATCGATCTCTGCCGCCGTGCTCGGCCGCTGGTTCACGGAGGGCTTCGCGTCGCGTTCTCCTGACGTCGTCCGGCGGTTCGTGGCCGAGTTCGAGCGCACGGATCCGGTCGGCTACGCGGGCTGCTGCGAGGCCATTGCGGCGATGGACCTGCGGGCGGAGCTGCCCGACATCACCGCGCCGACTCTGGTCCTGGCCGGGGCCGAGGACCCGGCGACGCCGCCGGAACACGGCGCTGTCATCGCCGGACTCGTCGAGGGCGCCAGGCTCGAGCTCGTCCCCGCCGCCGCCCACCTGGCCGCCGTCGAGGCGGCCGGGCCAGTCGCTGCGACGCTCCTGGATCACCTGCGTGCCGTGACCGGATCGACCGACCATGGTGGCGGCGGGCGTTAGCATGCATGGCGATGACCACTTCTGCGCGCAGAGCGAACACTCACGGTCCGGCCGGGCAGCGCGGTGCCAGCCGGCCTGGCACCCGCGCTGCCGCGGCTGACGGCCCGGCTGGACGCGAGCCCGACGCGCGCGAGGACGGTGTTGCTCCGGCGGGCGAAGCGCGCAACAGCGACTTCGTCCAGTCGCTCGACCGCGGGCTGGCGGTCATCAGGGCGTTCGGGCCAGATCGGGACCGACTGAGCCTCAGCGAGGTTGCCAGGGCGACGGGGCTGACCAGGGCGGCGACGCGGCGATTCCTGCTGACCTTGGTCCAGCTGGGCTACGTGCGCAACGACGGCCGCGAGTTCTCGCTGCGACCGCGGGTGCTCGAGCTCGGGTACGCCTACCTGTCCGGGCTGGCGCTGCCGGAGATCGCGGCGCCGCACCTGGAGGAGCTCGTCGCACAGATCCGGGAGTCGTCGTCGATCTCGGTGCTCGACGGCGACCACATCGTGTATGTGGCGAGGGTGCCGACCAAGCGGATCATGACGGTGGCCATCTCGGTGGGCACCAGGTTCCCGGCGTACGCCACGTCCATGGGGCGCGTGCTGCTGGCGGCCATGAGCGAGGACGAGTTCGAGCACTACCTCGCGCGCGCCAACCTGGACGCGCTCACCGGACGCACGGTGACCGATCGCGAGGCGCTGCGCGCCGTCGTCCGCGACGTCGGACGGCAGGGCTACGCGGTCGTGGACCAGGAACTCGAAGAGGGCCTCCGGGCTATCGCGGCACCCATCCACGGCAGAGGCGGCGCGGTGACAGCCGCCATCAATGTGTCCGCACACGCCAGCCGGGTGAGCATGACGGCGATGCGCACCGATCTGCTGCCCGCGCTGCAGGAAACCGCGCGCCGGATCGAGGCTGACCTGCGCTCGCAGGGCGCGGGCTGAGGCGCCGCACTGCGCGAGCGCGTAGTGCCGCGCTGCGGGACCGCGCAGGCCACGTTCAGAACTCCGTTATGGCACTGTTACGGCGCTGTGACCGGCGCTGACGCCCGCCGGTGCTGGCCGATCGATCGATCGCTTTTGCCGCAAGGAAAGTGCCGGAATCACGTCGATTCGAGTCGTTGACACTGATCTAATGCCCTGGTTAGGTTTCTACATTGCGCATAGGCGTACGCCACGCGAACACATTGCGAGAGTCACCACACTCGCACAGCCCGTCCCGGCCAGTCGTCCGAGGCGGGCCGTCAGACTGCCGGGTGCGTCGCGTGCGTGGGCGCCACGGAGAGCGAGTGGAACGTCAGGAAGCGAGCGGCGCGGCCCGGAGAAAGCCCGGTCCAGCGGCGCCCGCCGCTAGGGAGAGTTGGCTTCGAACAGATCGGCGCAGGAGCCGTCGCGGCCTTGCGGTGCGACCTCGTAAGGAGATCGATGACAAATGAGTGACCAGACTGCGCACGCGGACGGCACCGGCGGCATCAGTCGGCGGAACGTGCTGCGCGCGGCCGGAGCCGGTGCAGCCTTCGCTGGTTTCGGCGGACTGCTCGCGGCGTGCAGCGGCGGTATCAAGGGCGCCAGTACGGGTAGCACGAAGGGCATCACGATCGGCTGGATCCACCCGCTGACTGGGTCGCTGGCAGGCTTCGGTGCGGCCGACAACTGGGTCATTTCCAAGATCAAGCAGACGAGCCCTTACAAGAACGGGTTCAAGGTCGGCGGCAAGACCTACCCCGTCACCATCAAGTCCTACGACTCGCAGTCCAGCGTGAGCCGAGCGGGTGACCTCGCCCGAACGGCCATCCTGACCGACAACGTGGACATGCTGTTCGCGTCGTCGACCCCAGAAACCGTCAACGCTGTGTCCAGTCAGGCCGAGTCGCTTGGCACGCCGCTCGTTTGCTCGAACATCCCGTGGGAGTCCTGGTACCTCAACCTGTTCCCCAAGGGCAACCCGCAGCACGCGACCGAGAAGGCCAAGTACGTGGTGATGTACTTCCTCGGTGCCGAGCACCTCGCGGAGTGTTTCATCCCGATGTGGAACCGGATCCACTCCCAGCTGAGCACCGATAAGGTCGTCGCCGCCGCGTTCCCGAACGATCCGGACGGCAACGCATTCCGTGCGGTATTCCCGCCGATCGTGCAGGGCGCCGGCTACACGCTCGACATGTCGTCCGCGTACCCCGACGGGACCACCAACTACACGTCGATGATCTCCCAGTTCAAATCCGTTAACGCGGACTTCTTCACCAACGTGCCGCTGCCCCCGGACTTCGCCACCATGTGGCATCAGTCGATTCAGCAGGGCTTCCGGCCAAAGCTAGCGACCGTCGCCAAGGTGCTGCTGTTCCCGACAGACGCGTACGCGCTGGGCTCCGAGGCGTACAACATCGCGACCGATACGTGGTGGGTCCCGACGCTGCCGTGGACGTCCAGTTTCACCGGCGAGGTCTGCCAGAAGATGGCGAACGAGTTCGAGGCGGCGACCGGCGGGCAGTGGAACGCGAACATCAGCAACTACAGCCTTTTCGAGGTGGCGCACGCGGCGTTCGCCTCGGTGAGCGACCCGCATGACAAGAACGAGGTCGCCAACGCCATTCACAACGTGAACATCCACGCCCTCGCCGGGCCGCTGAACTTCGCATCCGGCGGCCCCGCGCCGGGCGTCGCGATCACGCCGCCGGCTGGCGTGCAGTGGCAGAAGGGCACCAAGTACCCGCTCGAGATGCAGATCGTCGACAACACCCTGCTGCCGGACGCGAAAATCACCGCCGACCTCGTGCCGACCAACACCTGACCGGATGACCGACTCGCTGGTTGAACTCGACCACGTGACGAAGCGGTTCGGCCGCGTCGTCATCGCGGACGACCTGTCGCTTGCCGTCGGGCCGGACGATGTGGTCGGGATCGTGGGGCCGAACGGTGCTGGCAAGACCAGCCTGTTCGGCCTCATCTCCGGCGACCTGGCGCCCGACGCAGGCGAGCTCAGGTTCGCCGGGCGGCCGGTGACCAGGCTTGATGCCGCGGCCCGCTGTCGGCTGGGTATCGGCAGGACCTACCAGGTGCCGCGGCCGTTCACGGACATGACGGTGTTTGAGAACGTGCTGGTAGCTGCCCAGCAGGGCGGCGGGCTGCGGCGCCGGGCCAGCTACGCGGCGGCGGTCGAAGCGCTGGACCGGACCGGCATGATCGACCAGGCTAACCTGCCTGCCGCGCGGCTTGGTCTGCTGCACCGAAAGCGGCTGGAGCTCGCGCGGGGCCTTGCCACGAAACCCACACTGCTGCTTCTCGACGAGGTGGCAGGCGGCCTCACCGACCCCGAGGTCGCCGAGCTCGTCGAGATCGTCCGCGCCGTCAACGCCACGGGGACCGCGGTGATCTGGATCGAGCACGTGGTCCGCGCGCTCACCGCCGTGGTGACCCGGCTGATATGCCTGGCGGGCGGCACGATCGTAGGGGATGGCGAGCCCTCGAGCGTGCTCGCCGAGCCAGCGGTCCGCGAGGTGTTCCTCGGCACGGACGTGACGGCAGCGCTGGCCGGCGGATCGCTCGAGGGAGCGTCGGCCGACGCCGATCGGAACGATCTGTGACTGCGCCGCCGGACCCGGGCCCGCCAGGGGCGGAGCGGGCGAGCGACGGCGACGCGCCGTTGCTGGAGGTTCGCGACCTTGTCGTGCACCACGGCCAGCTTCGCGCGCTCGACTCCATCTCGCTACGCGTGTTCCCTGGCGAGGTGTATGCGATGATCGGCGCCAACGGCGCGGGCAAATCCACGCTGCTGCGCACGATCGCGGGCCTGCACCAGCCAACCTCGGGTTCGATCGTGCTCGACGGCAGCGACGTGACGATGCTACGGCCCGAGCGCAGGGCCAGGCAGGGAATCGTCATGGTGCCGGAAGGCAGACGGCTGTTCGGCTCCCTGTCAGTCGAGGAGAACTTGCAGGTTGGCGCCTCCTACGCGCGGCAGGGTCCGTGGACGATCGAGCGCGTGTACGAGCTTTTCGACTGGATGCGCGGCCGTCGCAGCCAGCGCGCCGCTCAGCTGTCTGGCGGCGAGCAGCAGACGGTCGCCATCGGCCGCGCGCTGGTCGCAAATCCGCGCGTGCTGCTCCTCGACGAGCTTTCCCTCGGCCTGGCGCCGGTGATCGTCCAGCGGATCTACGCCATGCTTCCCCAGATCCTGGCGACCGGAGTGACAGTGCTGCTCGTGGAGCAGGACGTGAGCCAGGCCCTGCGCGTGGCCTCGCACATCCAGTGCCTGCTCGAGGGCCGAACGACGCTGGAAGGCGAGCCCGCCGACGTGACCGCCGAGCAGGTCGAGGCGGCCTACTTCGGGCTGGCTGCGGCCTCGGTCAGTCCGCCCGGCGAAGGGAGCGATTTGTAATGGCCTGGGTGAACGCCATCATCCAGGGCGTGCTGACGGGAGGACTGTACGCGCTGTTCGCCTGCGGGTTGTCGCTGATGTTCGGCGTCATGAAGGTGGTGAACCTCGCGCACGGTGACCTCGCCGTCATCGGGGGCTATCTCGCGATCTTCACCATTACGGTGATCCACGTCCCCGTGCTCTGGTCCTTCGTCATCGTGGTGCCGGTGATGGCGCTGGTCGGATACGGTCTGCAACGCACCGTCATCCAGACGGCGCTTGACCGGGGCGCGCTCACCACGCTGATCGTGACGCTCGGCCTGTCGCTGGTGATCGAGAATGTCCTGCTCGAGTTCTTCACGGCAAACAGCCGGGGCATCGGCCCTAACATGACGCTGGTGACCGGGTCCTTCACCATCGGCTCGATCCACCTCGCTTATCTGCTCCTGGCCATCTTCGGCGTCGCCGTCGCGGTGCTCCTCGGGCTGCAGTACTTCCTGTCGCGCTCGCGGTACGGCCGGCTGATCCGCGCCACCGCGGACGACCGGGAGGCCGTGCAGCTTGCCGGCGCCGACTACCGGCACGTCTTCGGCGTCGCGGCCGCGCTGGCGATCGCCACCGTGGCGCTGGCCGGAATCGCGTTCGGCATGTACTCCACGCTCGACCCGACCACGGGGACCGACACCATCTTGCTGTTCGCGTTCGCGGCGGTGGTCATCGGCGGGCTCGGCTCCCTGTGGGGCACGCTGATCGGCGGCATCGTGCTCGGCGTGGCCCAGCAGATCGGTGCCCAGATCAACATCTCCGACGAGGTGCTCGCCGGTTTCCTCGTCTTCCTCGCGGTGCTGGTGCTTCGCCCACAGGGCCTGACCTCCCGGAGGACCCAGTCGTGAGCCTGGTCGCGGAACCTACCATCCGGCTGGAAGCAGACTTCCGGGTCACCCGGTCGAGGCGCAGCGTGGCCTGGACCGGAGCGGGCGCGCTCGTTGTCGTTGTCGTGCTTGCGCTGTTCCCCTACCTCGTGTACTCGGGCACGACCAGCATCCTGGTCCAGGGTTTCATCGTTCTCACGATGGCCAGCATGTGGAACCTGCTGGCGGGCTACGCCGGCCTCGTATCGGTGGGGCAGCAGGCGTTCGTCGGACTGGGCGCCTACTTCGTCCTGATACTCGCTCTGCACGGGACGGACCCGTTCGCCGCCCTGCCGGTCGCGGCGATCGGCTGCGGCGTCGCGGCGCTGCCCATGTGGTGGCTGCTCTCCCGGCTGCGCAGCGGGTATTTCTCGATCGCGTCCTGGGTACTCGCGGCGACCATCATGCTCTTCATCGAGCGGTTCTCTTCCATCGGCAGCGGGTCCGGCCTGCCGCTGCCCGGGTTCACCGGGATGAGCCCGACGCTGCTCACCGCGTACACCTACTGGGCCGGACTGGCTGTCACTGTTTTCGCCATGCTCGGTATCTACCTGCTGCTGCGCGGCAGGCTCGGGCTGGTGCTGACCGCGATCAGGGACGATGAGGTCGCCGCGCGCAGCTCGGGAGCCCGAGTGGGCCTGGCCAGGATGCTGGTGTTCGTCGTGGCGGGAGTCGGCTGCGGCGCCGCGGGTGCCGTGCTGGCGATCAGCCAGCTTCAGGTGCAGCCGAGCGCGGTGTTCACCGTGCAGTGGACCGCGGAGATGGCATTCGCCACCATCATCGGCGGGCTCGGCACGATCGAGGGGCCGATCATCGGCACGGTGATCTACATGGTGCTGCAGCAGACACTGGCCTCCTACAACGCCTGGTACCTGATCATCCTCGGGCTGGTCGCGATCGGCGTTGCGCTGTTCGCCCGCCGCGGGCTGTGGGGACTGGTCGATGACCATCTGCACGTCCGGCTGTTCCCGGTCGGATACTGG
>JASHOE010000237.1 GCA_030041275.1 Streptosporangiaceae bacterium | reverse complement strand
AGCGCCCACGCCGCCTGGCGCGCGGCGCCCAACGCGACGTACTCCCCGGCCGCGGGCACCTCTACGGCTGTCCCGAAGATGCCGGGTGCGATCGCGCACACCGCTGGCGACCGGGCGCCGCCGCCGATCAGCAGCACCCGCCGCCGGTCGCCGCCGAGAAGCGTGACAGCCTCCGCGAGCGAGCAGAGCACGCCCTCGATCGCGGCTCTGGCGATGTTCGCGGCCGTTCCGTTGGCGGTCGTCACACCGGCGATAACACCGGTGGCGAGCGGCAGGTTGGGTGTCCGCTCCCCGTCGAAGTAGGGCAGGAGGGTAACGCCGGACGCCCCCGGCTCGGCCATCAGCGCCCGCGCGTCAAGTCCGGCCAGATCAGTGGCGGTCATGGCAGCGGCCGCCGCCAGCACGAGCCCCGCGTTAACGGTGCACACCAACGGCAAGAACGCACCCTTAGCATCGGCGAAGCCAGCCACCGCGCCGGACGGGTCGGCGGCCGGGACGGTGGCGACCGCGAACGCTGTCCCGGAGGTGCCGATAGAGACAGCCACCTCGCCCGGCTCGAGTCCGAGCGCCAGCGCGGCCGCCATGTTGTCGCCTGTTCCTGGTCCGAGCAGCGCCCCGCCAGCTGTCTGCCCGACCACCTCGCCCGGCGCGGCGACCCGTGGAAGTGACGGCTCGTGGCCGAGCGCCGCCGCGGCGACCTCCGGCAGCCACACGCCCTTCGGTGTCGCGAAGTAACCGGTCCCGGAGGCGTCACCGCGGTCAGTCACGGGCTCGCTGGCGCCCAGCTTTGCGGTCAGCCAGTCGTGTGGCAGCAGCACGCTGGCGACCCGCGCTGCGTTCGCCGGCTCATGGGTTGCCAGCCAGCGCAGCTTCGTCACCGTGAATGAGGCTGTCGGCACGCTACCAGTGACCTCAGCCCACCAGCCCGGCCCGCCCAGCTCGGCGATCAGGTCAGCCGCGGCCGCTGCCGAGCGCATGTCGTTCCACAGCAGGGCAGGCCGGATGACCTGCCCTGCGCTGTCCAGCACGACCGACCCATGCTGCTGGCCGGCGACCGCGACGGCCGCGGCCCGGTCGACCAGCCCGTCCCCGGCCCGCCGCAGCGCCTCCCACCAGGCTTGCGGGTCGACCTCTGTGCCCGGCGGATGCGGCGCGCTGCCAGCACCCACCACCGTGCCATCGGCGGCGTCGCACAGCACCACCTTGGTGGACTGTGTCGAGGAATCTATCCCGGCAACAAGCATCCGGCGCCTCGCAGTAAGCGGCGTCGGTGCGCGGTGCCGCTGCCCGCGCGCAGACCGCGACACTCGGCTGTGGCAGGCATTAGCGCTGCGCCGTCACCAGATTGCGACGGGGAGTGTCGCTCCGGCTTGCCGTAGCGGTCGCCGTGTCCAGCACTGAGGCAAGCTCACTCGTGCTGAGAGCCTCGATGCTGACGCCAGCCTCGCTCAGCTCATGGAGCCCGCCAAGCAGTGCGCCGGTGAATGCGGCTTCGAATTCGGTCACGGAGGTCGACCGGAGCCCTGTCGCCCGGTAGAGGACAGTTCCCGACTTCCTGACGGCAACGAGACTGTCGAAGCCGCAGGTAACCACCACGAGCTCGGGTCCCTCGGCCAGCCAGAGCCGGGCCACAGCCTCCGCTCCGCGGCCTGGGTAGAGCCACGAGATGTCAGCAAGGCTCGTCGTTACCAGGTCAGCTGCCTTGATGGGCCGGTCCATGAGCAACTGGGCACGGGTGGCCGAGCCCATCACTGCAGGCTTGGTTGTCACGTTGAGGCTGACAATGGCGCCGCGATTGCGCTGGCGCGCCGCGGCCCGAAGTATCCAGGTAGACCCGGGCAGGACGCTGCAGTCGAGCAGGTCGATATGAAGGACCGTCGTGTTGGCGGGCATCCACCCCAGCTCTGCGGCGCTCCACTGCCAGCTCGCCGTATCGCGGAAATAGAGGCTGTCAGTGCAGTCCGTGTCTGCGTCGGCCCCGACGACGGCAATCATGGTCGGCTCGTCGGCCTCGGGCGAGGCGCTGACGTCAAGGCCGCTGCTCGCCGCGTGCACGCGCAGGAACTGGCCCAGCGAATCACGGGACAGCCGAGCCATCAGCGCGGTCGGGTAGCCAAGCTGGGCGGCACGGATTGCCGTGGTGTATGCGCTGCCTGCTGGTGACGCCTCCATCAGGCTGGAGCCTGGTGCAGCCGTGAGCTTCACCATGGCCTCGCCGATCACAGTGATCACGGGGGTACCTCTGCGTGCCGGGGGTTTGTTTTGGTCCTCAACAAACTGAGGTGTCAGGGAGACTACAAATTTTCTCCGAGGTAGTCAACGGGTCTCGCTCGCATGACCCACCACGGGTGGATGTGGGGCGCGGAGGTCGGGACACCTCGGGGCCAGTGGCAGCGTCGGGGGCTCCTGTTTTATGGTGTCAGTGCGACGTCACAAACAGGTGCGACACGACCTGCGAGGCGCGGTCCGCTGACTGAGAACGAGAAATGCTTCTGCAGGTAGATCGGCGTTCGGTGGACGCGAGATGATCGACGCCGAGGTGCTCGCGGGCGGGCTCACGACCCCCGCGCCCGGCCCGCGCGCTCGCTGCGGCCACGAAGGCCGACGTCCGTAACCGGGCGGAATGCACCGCCGCCGCCGCGGCGCGCAGATCTGGCATCCGCTGCGTGCCCGCGGCATGACATAGTTGCTGAACTGAACAAATCCTGAGATGTAATCGGTATGGCAGGCGATGTTGCGCGATGGCGAGACAAAGGAGGAGCGGTTGACTGACGTCGGCACGCACACCCTGCCCGCTCGCGCGGACCACACGGCGATTCGGCGCAACAACCTCGAGCTCACCCTGCGGCGGCTGGCCCTGACCCCGGGTCTGTCCCGGGCGGATCTCGCCAGCGGCACAGGGCTGACCAGGGCGACGGTGACGCGTCTTGTCGCGGAGCTGATCGAACTCGGCCTGGTACGCGAGGGCACTGTCAGCTCGTTGCGGAGGGTTGGACGGCCCGGTACGCCGCTCAGCATCGACGGTCGGCACGTGCTGGCCATCGGGCTTGAAGTGAACGTCGACTACATCGCGATCCTGGTGACAGATCTTGGCGGGCGCGAGGTGCTGAGGGATGAGTGCGAATTCGACTGCGTGAGCGCCGGCCCGGACGGCAGTGTTCGGGCTGCGATCGACCTCTGCCATCGCGCCATTCGCCGTGTCCGTA
>JASHOE010000236.1 GCA_030041275.1 Streptosporangiaceae bacterium | reverse complement strand
CTGGCCGCAACCATCGACCTGGCGCTGGCGGAACGCAATCGCGTTTCTTCGGTAGTCAGCGAGGCCGTCGACGGCGGCCTGAGCGACCTCTGGTTCGTGGGGGCAGGTGGGTCCCATTTTACGAGTTCCCAGGTCGGCGCCCTCATGGCCGCCAAGGGCGCGTCGGTACCCACCTTCCGGGTGAACTCAAACGAGTTCGTCTATGACACGCCGTCGCGGCTGGGACCTGGCTCGCTGGTCGTCGTCACCTCCCACAACGGCACGACTCCCGAAACGATCAAGGCAATTGAGACGGCCCGATCGCAAGGGGTGCGGGCGGTGCTGGCGGTATCCAGGGACCCGGAGAGCCCGCTGGCGGCCAACGCGGACCATGCCTTCACGTATGGCAGCGAGCACGTCGTCAGCGAGCCCACGCAGATACTCCTTGCCCAGATCGGGCACTCGGTCCTGCTGGCTACCGGCGACGAGACACAGTCCGAGCACGACGAAGCGCTCGCCGCTTACGCTGGCCTGCATGAAGCCGTCGTCAGCGCTGTCGCCGAGTCGGACGAGAACTTCGCCGCCATGGCCGCTGCGCTTGCTTCCCAGCCGATCATCTACGTTCTTGGCGCGGGGCCGAGTGAAGACATAGCGCGCACGCTCTCCATGTGCTACCTGCAGGAAATGCAGTGGATTGACTCAGCCGCCTACAATGCCGGAGATTTCTTCCATGGTGCCTTTGAGGTAGTCACGGAGCAGACCCCGGTGATTTTGTACCTCGGCGAAGACACGTCACGAGCAATAGCCGAGCGGACACGGGCGTTCATACAGAAATACACGCGTCAGGCTTGGCTGGTCGACCTGGAGGATCTGACCCTGCCCGGTATACCGAAGGATTACCGCGCCGAGGTAGGACCGCTCGTGCTGGGTGCGCTCACCTCGCGCATTGCCCAGCATTTCGAGGCCACCACAGGACACAGCTTGACCGAGAGGCGATACATGTTCAAAGTTCAATACTGATGTCTCTTGTCTGCGCTGGCGACAATGTGGTGGATGTCTACCAAGGGACCGGCGAGGCGTACCCGGGTGGGAACGCTCTCAACGTTTCCGTCGCCGCACGTCGCTGTGGCCTGGCGTCGGCATACCTGGGCGCCGTCGGTGACGACGACGCGGGCCGCCGCCTGATCGATGCGCTCGCCGCTGAGGCCGTAGCGACCGACAGGTTGCGCGTGCTCCCGGGAAGCACCGCCTGGTGCGGGGTTCAGGTGGTCGACGGCGACCGCCAGTTCCTCGACAGCGATCTTGGCGTCTCGATGTTTGCCCTGTCGGCCGGCGACCTTGCCTACATCGCCGGCTTCGACGCCCTCCACACGGGCGACAACTCCGGCTTGGAGGCGCAGCTTGCCGACATCGCAGAACGCACGAAGGTCTCGTTCGACTTCGGCAGCCGGCCATGGAGCTACGTGGACGACCTGATCGATCACGTCTGGTGTGCGTGCTTTTCCGGCGGTCACCTTACGGCGGAGGCAGCGATCGCGCTCGCGGACCGGGCGGCGGCGCGGGGGCCGTCCGCGGTGCTGGTAACGGAAGGGTCCCGCGGCGCGCGACTGGTGGTCGACGGCGTTCACGTCGCCGTCGCATCGCAGGCAGCCTCCCTGACCGACAGCCTCGGCGCCGGCGATGCCCTGATCGGAGGGGTGCTGAGCGGCCTGATACGCAACGACACCCCCTTGGATGCGCTGAAGGCCGGAACGGCCCTGGCGGCTCGCACCGTCAGCCACTACGGCGCGTTCGGCTATGGCTTCGACCCGGCAGAGGCTGGCCTGGGAGAACGGACTTACTGATGCTCAACTTTGACGAGGCCAGCTTCCTGCGCATCCAGTCTGGTGCGGTAGGACTTGCCGACGGGCTGTCCGAGGCGGTGGCGGCGCGCCTGGCGGCCGGCGCGCGCAACGTCTTCTTCCTCGGCTCTGGCGGGGCCGGCATCCTCATGTACCCGGCGGCGGGGCTGCTGCAGGCCCGGTCACGGTTCGCCGCGTTTACCGACTGGGCGGCGCAGATCGTCCAGACTGGCTCGGCGCATCTGGGGCCCCAGTCCATCGTGGTGATCCCCTCGCTGTCCGGGAGCACCGCGGAGAGCCTTACGGTGCTGGATTTCTCCAAGCAGGCCGGAGCGAGCGTGATCACGCTGACCGGCAGGCCGGACTCGCCGCTGGCGCGCAAGGCCGACTACAACTTCAGCAACGAAGCGGCCGACGACACCTCCAGCGAATCCTTCTATCTCCAGTCGCTCATCATCGCTCTGGCGATCATGCGGCAGCTTGACGAGGTCGACGGCTACGACGCGACGATCGATCAGCTCCGGCGGCTGCCGGAGCTGCTGGTCGGCGTCAAGCGGGCCGCGGAGGAGCGGGCTGCGCAGCTCGCACAAGCGATCGCGGCCCGGCCCTACCACATCGTCACCGGAGCCGGATCGGCCTGGCCGGAAGCCTTCTATTACGGCATGTGCATCCTGGAAGAGATGCAGTGGATCCGCACCCGCCCGGTGCACGCGGCCGACTTCTTCCACGGCACGCTCGAGCTCATCGAGGACGGCGTCAGTGTCCTGCTGCTCAAGGGAGAGGACGCCGCCAGGCCGCTGGCCGAGCGGGTCGAGGCGTTCGTGCCGCGCTACGGCGGTCTGCTGACCGTGCTCGACTCCGCCGACTATGAGCTGCCCGGCATCAGCGCGGAGGTGCGGGCGCTGATCTCCCCGGTCGTGCTGGCGACCGTGCTCGAGCGAGTGGACGCCCATCTGGAACAGATCACCGGCCACCCGCTGACCACCCGGCGGTACTACAAGAAGGTCGAGTACTGACAAAAAAGGAGAGGCCGTGCCACTAAACCTGCCAGCCGGTAAGCGCCTCGCAGTCAACATCGGCGTCGACTTCGACGCGCAATGCGCCTTCAGCGGGCATATGGAAAAACTGAGCCCCGCCATCTTGTCGCGCGGAGACTTCGATGTAAACGTCGGTACTCCCCGCCTCCTGCGGCTGTTCGCCAAGTACGAGATCCCGACGACGTGGTGCACACCCGGGCACACGCTGATCACCTTTCCCGACAGCATCCGCGCCGTCACCGACGGCGGCCACGAGATCGCAGCACATGGCGCCTACCACGAGTCAGTGCCCTCGCTCGGCGAAGCCGAGGAGCGCAGGCTCATGGACCTGCAGCTCAGCCAGCACGAGCAGGTCGTCGGCAGGCGTCCGCGCGGATACCGCTCGCCCGCCTGGGACTTCTCCGACTGGACACTCGGCATCCTTGAGGAGCATGGCTTCGACTGGGACAGCTCCCTGATGGGCCGGGACTTCGAACCCTACCGGCCCCGCCAGGTCACAGTGCACCGCGAGCAGCCCAACGAATTCGGGCCACCGAGTTCCGTGCTCGAACTGCCCGTCGCCTGGTTTATGGACGACTTCCCGGCGCTGGATCATGTGCCTGGCGTGCTGGCGGGAATGATGTCTACCGATGACACCTTCGCACGCTGGCGAGACAATTTCGACTACGCCTACGAAAATCATCCCGGCGGTGTTCTCACCCACACCGTGCACGGCCTGGTCAGCGGGCGCGCCCACGCCATCATGCTGCTGGAGCGCTTCATCCGGCATATGAAGGAACGCGACGACGTCTGGTTCGCCACGCTCAGCGACATCTGCGACTGCTGGAGCGACTGACGCCGTAGCGCTGCAGCCTGCAGGACTACGATGTCACGGTGCCTGAGCAAGATGCCGACCGCCGGTTCCTTGACGCTGCGATCGAGGAAGCCCGGACCGGGCTGGCCGAGGGCGGGGTCCCCATCGGGGCGGCGCTGGTCGTGGACGGCGAGGTCCTCGCGACCGGGCGCAACCGGCGGGTCCAGATGGGCAGCGTGATCCGGCACGGCGAGACCGACTGCATGGAGAACGCGGGCCGCCTCAGGGCGTCGGTCTACGCCCGGGCGACGATGTACACCACGTTGTCGCCGTGCTCCATGTGCTCGGGCACGATCCTGCTGTACGGGATACCGCGGGTGGTGCTCGGTGAGAACCGCACGTTCCTGGGCGCGGAGGACCATCTGAGGAACTCCGGCGTCGAGGTCGTCAACCTGGATTCCGAGGAGTGCGCCGCCCTGATGCGCGAGTTCATCGACACTTACCCGGACATCTGGAACGAAGACATCGGCAAGTAATGGCGGTTACCGTGCGGGTGGCGATCGTTGGCTGTGGCGCGTGGGCGGCCGAGGCCCATCTCCCGGCGCTGCGTGCGCTGCCGGAGGTGGAGGTCGTCGCCTGCGTTGACCAGGATGCCGAGGGAAGCCGGCGGTTCGCGGCCGCGCATGGCATACCGCATTCGTTCGGCTCAGCTGAGGATCTGCTGGCCGCGGGCCTGGCGGATGCGATGACCGTCGCGGCGCCCGACGACGTGCATCCGTCGCTGGTGCTGGCCGCCCTGGCGGCCGGGGTGCCGGTGTTCTGCGAAAAGCCGATCGCCAACACCGCCGGAGTGGCAGAGGAACTCGTGGCGGCCCAGGAACGCGCCGGCGTCGCGGCGACGGTCGGGTATTCATTCCGCTACAGCCCGGCGATGCAGCAGCTTCGCGCGGACCTGGCAGGCGGGCTGATCGGCGAGCCCTGGCTCGCCGAGCTGTATGAGTACAACTCACAGTTCCACCCGCGGTTCGGCAAGGCGATGAACTGGAAGGGTGACCCCGACCGAGCCGGCGCGGGTGCCTTGTTCGAGTACGGCTCGCACGCGCTCGACCTGGCGCAGTGGCTGATCGGGCCGATCACGCGGGTGTCGGCGCAGCTTTCCAGGGTGCTCCCGGGCAGCCGCCTCGACGACATCGCGACCGTCCAGCTCGATTTTGCCGGGCCATGCTCGGGTGTCCTGATCAGCGGCTGGGTGCTGGCAGGCGGTGTTCCCGGCGTGCGGGTACGCGTGCACGGTTCGGCCGGAGCGGCCGAGGCCGAACTCGGGGAGAGCCTGCCCGGCGGAGAGCGCTACCAGCGGCTGGGCCTGGATGGCGGGCCGGCCGAGCAGGTGCCTCTCGGTGAGGAAGCGGGCGGCCGGTCTGGCTACGCGCGGCGCCACCTGCGCGACTTTCTCGGGCAGCCTGGCAGCCAGAGCCCCGGCACCATGCCGACGCTCGCCCAGGCCGCGTCGGTGCAGCACGTCCTGGATACGGCGGCGAAGGCGACCGAGCGCTGGCTGCCCGTGCCAGGAGCCGGCACGCAATGACGATGACGGTGCTGCTGCTCGGCGGCACGTCCGAAGCCAGGGCGCTGGCCGGGGAGCTGGCCCTCAACCCGGAACTGCGAGTAATCAGTTCGCTGGCGGGCCGGGTCAGCAACCCATCGATGCCCGTCGGCGAGGTTCGGGTGGGGGGCTTCGGCGGCCCGGAGAGAATGGCCGGCTGGGTCAGCGCCGAAGGTGTGGG
>JASHOE010000235.1 GCA_030041275.1 Streptosporangiaceae bacterium | reverse complement strand
CTGGAGGAAAAGGGCGTCATCTTCAAGGACACCGACACGGCGCTCAAGGAGCACCCGGAGCTGTTCCAGGAGTATTTCGCGACGGTGATCCCCGTCGGTGACAACAAGTTCGCCGCGTTGAACACCGCGGTCTGGTCCGGCGGCAGCTTCATCTATGTGCCGAAGGGCGTGCACGTGGAGATCCCGCTGCAGGCCTACTTCCGGATCAACACCGAGAACATGGGCCAGTTCGAGCGAACCCTCATCATCGTGGACGAGGACGCCTACGTGCACTACGTCGAGGGCTGCACGGCGCCGATCTACTCCTCGGACTCGCTGCACTCAGCCGTGGTGGAGATCATCGTGAAGAAGGGCGCCCGCTGCCGCTACACGACCATCCAGAACTGGTCGGCGAACGTCTACAACCTGGTGACCAAGCGCGCCGTCGCACACGAGGGTGCAACGATGGAGTGGATCGACGGCAACATCGGCTCCAAGGTCACGATGAAGTACCCGGCCGTCTACCTCATGGGCGAGCACGCCAAGGGCGAGACGCTGTCGGTCGCGTTCGCAGGCGGCGGCCAGCACCAGGACGCCGGCGCGAAGATGGTGCACTGCGCGCCGAACACGTCCTCGACCATCGTCTCCAAGTCGGTGGCGCGTGGCGGCGGCCGCACGTCTTACCGTGGCCTCGTGGAGGTGCGCGAGGGCGCCGAGCACTCACGGTCGACCGTGAAGTGCGACGCGCTGCTGATTGACACCGTAAGCCGGTCTGACACCTATCCCTACGTGGACGTGCGCGAGGACGACGTGGAGATGGGCCACGAGGCCACCGTGTCCAAGGTGTCTGAGGACCAGCTGTTCTACCTGATGAGCCGCGGCATGACCGAGGACGAGGCGATGGCCACCATCGTGCGCGGCTTCGTCGAGCCGATCGCGCGCGAGCTCCCGATGGAGTACGCGCTCGAGCTCAACCGGCTGATTGAGCTGCAGATGGAGGGGGCGGTCGGCTGATGCCAGCCGTCGAGACCGCTGCCGTTTCCAGGCTGCACGAACGGCAGTCCTACGATCCTGCCGACTTCCCCGTGCCCGCCGGGCGCGAGGAGGATTGGCGTTTCACCCCGCTGCGCCGACTTCGGAAGCTGCACGCTGACGAGCCGCTGGGTGACGGGAAGGTCAGCGTCGACGTAGGCGATGCCGCACCTGGCGTCACCATTGAGAGGACCGAACATGGTGACTCCAGGCTCGGCAGCGCCTACGTCCCGGCCGACCGGGTTAGTGCGCGGGCGTTCGCTTCTTTTGCGGAAGCCACCGTCGTCACTGTTCCGGCTGGAACCGAGACCACAGAGCCGACGTGGATCGCGGTCCGCGGTGAAGGCATCGACGGCGCGGCGTTCGGACACACACTCATCGACGTGCGGCCGAACGCACGTGCCGTGGTGGTGCTCGAGCACACGGGCAGCGCGACGTATGCGGACAACGTCGAGTTCGTCATAGGGGAGGGTGCTGCGCTGACGGTCGTGTCGCTGCAGACCTGGGCGGATGACGCAGTGCACTTGTCGCACCATCACGCACAGATTGGCAAGGATGCGCGGCTGACTCATACCGCGGTCACGCTTGGCGGCTCCGTCGTGCGGCTCGCCCCGTCGGTGCGGTACGCCGCGCCTGGCGGCGACGCAGAGCTGCGCGGCTTGTACTTCGCCGATGCGGGTCAGCACCTGGAGCATCGGCTGTTCGTTGACCACGCCGAGCGCAACTGCAGGTCACGGGTCACCTACCGGGGGGCGCTGCAAGGCGAGAACGCTCACGCAGTGTGGATCGGCGACGTGATCATCCGGGCGGAGGCCAACGGCACCGACACTTATGAGTACAACCGGAACCTCGTGCTCACCGACGGAACCAGGGTCGACTCAGTGCCGAACTTGGAAATCCTGACCGGCGAGGTTGTCGGGGCCGGGCACGCGAGCGCGAGCGGTCGGCTCGAGGACCAGCACCTCTTCTACCTGATGGCGCGCGGCATCCCGTTCGAGGATGCCAGGAAGCTGGTCATCCGGGGCTTCTTCGGTCAGCTGATCGGCCAGATCGACGTGCCGGAGCTGCGCGACCGGATCACTGCCGCGGTCGAAGCGGAGCTGACATGAGCAATTTCCAGCGCGCGTGCGCGCTGTCCGAGGTACCCGAGACGGGCACCATTGGCGTGGAAGTAGCCGGTGTGCCCGTCGCCGTGGTGCGCACTGGCGGCGAAGTCTTCGCCCTGCACGACGTCTGCTCGCACGAAGAGGTGCCGCTGTCAGAGGGCGAAATCTACGACCACACGGTCGAGTGCTGGCTGCACGGTTCGTGCTTTGACCTGCGCACCGGCAAGCCGACCGGGCCGCCGGCGACCAAAGCGGTGGCCACGTACCCGGTGCAGGTCGATGGCGACGACGTACTCGTCGACGTGACCTGAACCGGCCGCGAACAGACATTGCGGAAAACAGACGGAGCCGACAGGAGACTGAACACAGATGTCCACGCTTGAGATCCGTGACCTGCACGCCAGCGTGACGGACGCCGCGGGAGAGAGCCGCGAGGTGCTGCGCGGGGTTGACCTGACCGTGTCGGCCGGGCAGACGCACGCCATCATGGGCCCGAACGGGTCCGGCAAGACAACCCTCGCCTACGCCGTCGCCGGTCACCCCAAGTACACGGTGACGCAGGGCTCGATCACGCTGGACGGCCAGGACGTGCTCGCCATGACCGTGGACGCCAGGGCGCGGGCCGGCCTGTTTCTCGCCATGCAGTACCCGGTCGAGGTGCCGGGGGTCTCGGTATCCAACTTCATGCGCACCGCCATCGCTGCCGTCCGCGGCGAAGCACCGAAGATCCGCACCTTCGGCAAGGAGCTGCGCGCGGCGATGGAGCAGTTGCAGATGGACCCGGAGTTCGCGGAGCGCAACCTCAACGAGGGCTTCTCCGGCGGCGAGAAGAAGCGGCACGAGATCCTGCAGCTCGAGCTCCTCAACCCGAAGATCGCGATTCTGGACGAGACCGATTCCGGTCTGGACATCGACGCGCTGCGGGTGGTGTCCGATGGCATCAACCGGTTCCGCGCGGATCCCGCTCACGCCCTGTTGCTCATCACCCACTACCCGCGGCTGCTGACCTACGTGCGACCCGACTTCGTGCATGTGTTCGTGGCGGGCCGGATCGTCGAGGAGGGCGGCATGGAGCTCGCGGAGGAGCTCGAGGCGAACGGCTATGAGCGATTCATCAAGGCCGGAGCCGTGACATGAGTTTTGACGTCGCGCGCGTCCGCAAGGACTTCCCGATCCTGGACCGGACCGTCCGGGGCGGGCGGCCGCTGGTCTATCTCGACAGCGCCAACACCTCCCAGAAGCCGCGCCAGGTGATCGACGTCCTCGACGACTTCTACGCCCGGCACAACGCGAACATCCATCGCGCTACCCATGAGCTTGGTGAGGAGGCAACCGAGGCGTACGAGGGCGCCCGGATCAAGGTGGCCCAGTTCATCGGCGCTGCCGATGAGACCGAGGTGGTGTTCACCAAGAACGTCTCCGAGGCCATCAACCTGGTCGCCTACTCGATCGGCAACGCGACCGCCGGAGCCGGCGGATCGGCGGCCGAGCGGCTCCGGCTGGCCGCTGGCGACGAGATCGTCATCACCGAAATGGAGCATCACTCGAACATCGTGCCGTGGCAGCTGCTCTGCGAGCGGACCGGCGCAACGCTGCGCTGGTTCGGTGTGACGCCGGACGGCAGGCTGGATCTGTCCCGGCTCGACGAGCTGATCAACGCGAGGACCCGGCTCGTAGCGCTGGCGCATCAGTCGAACGTGCTTGGCACGATCAACCCGGTAGCCGATATCGTCGCTCGCGCGCATGCGGTAGGCGCTCTGGTGCTGGTCGACGCCGCACAGTCGGCCCCGCACGGCCTGGTCGACGTGGGCGCGCTCGGTGCCGATCTCGTGGGTTTCACCAGCCACAAGATGTGCGGCCCGACCGGCGTCGGAGTTCTGTGGGGTCGCCGCGAGCTGCTCGAGCAGATGCCGCCGTTCCTCGGCGGTGGCGAGATGATCGAGACGGTCTGGATGGAGCGATCGACGTTCGCCCCGCCGCCGCACAAATTCGAGGCCGGCACGATGCCGATTGCCCAGGCCGTCGGGCTGGGCGCGGCCGTCGACTATCTCGCTGACCTCGGCTTGCCAGCTGTCCGTGCACACGAGCATGACCTGCTCCGGCACGTTCTGTCCGCGCTGGGCGAGGTCGATGGGCTGCGGATTCTCGGGCCTATAGAGGCGGTGGACCGCGGCGCCGCGATCTCGTTCGTGCTTGACGGGATCCATCCGCACGACGTCAGCCAGGTGCTGGACGACCGGGGCGTCGCCGTACGGGCCGGACACCACTGCGCCTGGCCGCTGCACCGGGCACTCGGCGTGCAGGCCAGCACCCGGGCGTCGCTGTACCTGTACAACACCCAGGACGAGGTTGACGCTCTGATTGACGGGATCCGGCAGACGCAGAGATTCTTCGGTACTGCGTAATGGGCAAAGTCCGGAACACCCTGACGAACCGTCGCTGTTGAAGGTGGCGTGATGCAACTCGAGTCGATGTACCAGGAGATCATCCTGGAGCACTACCGCCGTCCGCTGCATGCGGGCCTGCGGGAGCCGTTCGACGCCGAGGTGCAGCACGTCAACCCGACGTGCGGCGACGAGGTCAAACTACGGGTGACGCTGAAGGACACCGCCGGCGATCCAGCCATAGCTGATATTTCCTACGAGGCGCTGGGCTGTTCCATCAGCCAGGCCAGTACGTCGGTCATGGCCGACATGCTCATCGGCCGGACCCTGACCGAGGCCATGGCCGTCAGCGACGAGTTTCTGCGGCTGATGCAGTCGCGGGGCGAGGGCGAGCCGGACGAGGAGGTGCTCGGCGACGCGGTGGCGTTTGAAGGCGTCTCGCGCTATCCGGCCCGCATCAAGTGCGCGCTGCTCGGCTGGATGGCGTGGAAGGACGCTACGGCACGGGCACTGGGTGAGCGATCAGCAGACGAGGCAGACCGGGAGCGAGCATGACCGAGGACACCAGCAGGGTCGCGACAGAGGCCGCGCCGCAGGACGCGCAGAGCGAGCCGTACCAGGCGACCGATCAGGTCGAGGACCTGCTCGAGGCGCTGCGTGACGTCGTGGACCCCGAGCTAGGCGTGAACGTGGTCGACCTCGGCCTCGTCTACGGCCTGCACGTGGAGAGCGACCGCAGCGTCACCATCGACATGACGCTGACCAGTGCTGCATGCCCGCTGACTGACGTGATCGAGGATCAGGCCGCCAGCGCGCTCGACGGCCTGGTACCGAGTTTTGCGATCAACTGGGTGTGGCTGCCGCCGTGGGGTCCGGAGAAGATCACCGAGGACGGCCGCGAGCAGTTGCGCGCGCTCGGCTTCAACGTCTGAGCGGCGGCCCGGCAGCTAGCCGGTGGCGCATCTGGTCGCGTGCCTCCCACCGGGTTTCTAGCCACCAGGTGCATCCGGCATCGGCGAAGGCCCGGACCGACGCGGCCGCCGTCGCGGCGTCATCGGCAGGCGTTTCGCCGTCAGCGATGACGTCGAACCCGGCGCCGAGACCCTGCTCAGTCAGCCAGGCACGGACGGCCGCAGCGTCGTCAGGGCCTGGCTCGGGCGTCTGGTACTGCGGAATCACGCCATCGCACCGCAAGACTCGTCGCATGGACTTCGGCGCCGGCCAGACGCCCACCACCCAGATGGGGATGCGATCCTGTACCGGCGCAGCCGCGGCTGACAGGTCGAGCCGGCCGGTCTCATAGTGGTAGCTCTCGCCATGGAAGCTGCGGCCGCCCTGCCACAGCGTGCAGATCAGGTCGATACCCTCATCCAGCAGGGCGGCCCGGCCGCGCAGGTCGGTCACCTCGCCGGTGTCTGGCAGATCGGTGTCGGTCGCGCCCACCCCGACCGCGAGGATCGCGCGGCCTCCAGAGAGCTGATCCAGCGTGGCCACCTGGCTAGCGACTTTCCATGGCCGTCGCCAAGGCAGCGGCGTCAGCATGGTGCCGAGTCGCACCCTGCTGGTCCTGACCGCGATCCCGGCCAGCATGCTCCAGGCGTCCGGCCCGTAGGCAGCTTCCCAGACGAACACGCCGTCCCAGCCAGCCTCCTCGGCGAGCAGCGCGAGCTCCAGCTGCTCGGTCGCGGTCCCGCTGGGCAGCACCGCGCCACAGCGCAACTCCGTTTCCATGCCGTCAGTCGTAGCACGGGCCGCCGACAGTCACCGGGCTGGGCACGCGGGTGACGCCACCGCTCGGCCGTCGGCCGGCTAGTATCGGGGGATCATGACTCGCGGCCTCCTGCTTCCAGGCCGCGGCGAGGCCCGGTAACCAGCCCGGTCGGCCCCTCGCCGCGGGTGGTTCTGCCGCGCCGGCCGCTTCCGTCTCACCCCTGGAGCAGAGCACAGTCATGAGTAATCGATCGCTGCAGCGGCCTTCTGGCATGCCGTGCCACCGGTACCGCCCGTTCCCCCCGATCGACCTGCCCGACCGGCAGTGGCCCGCCCGCACCATCACCGCCGCTCCGCGCTGGCTGTCTACCGACCTGCGCGACGGCAACCAGGCCCTCATCGACCCGATGAACGCCGCTCGCAAGCAGGCCATGTTCGACCTGCTCGTGCGGATGGGTTACAAGGAAATCGAGGTGGGCTTCCCGGCGGCGAGCCAGACCGACTTCGACTTCATCCGCAGCCTGATCGACGGCGGGGCGATTCCCGACGACGTTCGCATCTCGGTCCTGACCCAGGCCAGGGCCGAGCTGATCGAGCGGACGGTGCAGTCCCTGGCCGGCGCCAGGCTGGCTAGCGTCCACCTGTACAACGCGGCCGCTCCGTTGTTCCGCAGCGTGGTATTCGGCTGGGACGGCGACGGTCGCGAGGAGTGCAAGGCGGTGGCGGTCGACGGCACCTGGTCGGTGCTGAAGTACGCCGACCAGTACCTGGCCGGCACGGACTTCGGCTATGAGTACTCGCCCGAGATCTTCATGGACACCGAGCTCGACTTCTCGCTGGAGATCTGCGAGGCCGTCATGGACGTCTGGCAGCCGGGGCCGGGCAGGGAGATTGTGCTGAACCTGCCGTGCACGGTCGAGCGGTCCACGCCCAACGTCTACGCGGACCAGATCGAGTGGATGAGCAGGCAGCTGTCCCGGCGCGAGCACATCGCGCTGTCGGTGCACACGCACAATGACCGCGGCACCGCGACAGCTGACGCCGAACTCGCGGTGCTGGCCGGTGCCGAGCGGGTAGAGGGGTGCCTGTTCGGCAACGGCGAGCGGTCCGGCAACGTCGACCTGATCACGCTCGGCCTGAACCTGTACAGCCAGGGCATCGACCCGATGATCAACTTCAGCGACATCGATGAGATCCGGCGCACGGTGGAGTACTGCAACGGCATCGGGGTTCACGAGCGGCACCCGTACGCGGGCGACCTGGTGTACACCTCGTTCTCCGGCTCGCACCAGGACGCGATCAAGAAGGGCTTTGACGACCTGGACCGCAAGGCGGCTGCAGCTGGCCGCCCGGTTAGCGAGCTGCCGTGGCACATGCCGTATCTCCCGATTGATCCCAGGGATGTCGGCCGAACCTACGAGGCAGTCATCCGGGTCAACTCGCAGTCCGGCAAGGGCGGCGTCGCCTACATCATGAAGACCGACCACCACCTCGACCTGCCGCGACGGCTGCAAATCGAGTTCAGCCAGGCGATCCAGCGGCACACCGACGCCGAGGGCGGTGAGGTCAGCCCGCCGCTCATGTGGGATATCTTCGCCGCCGAGTATCTGGACGCCGGGCCGTTCGAACTGGTCAGCTACGGCTCGGTGAGCGAGGGCGGGACCGAGCGGGTGGACTGCGTGGTGCGAGCCTTCGGTGCCGAGCACGCGCTGTCGGGTATCGGCAACGGCCCGATCGCCGCGTTCTGCGCCGCCGTTTCTGAGGTGGACCTCGGGCTCGGCGGCGTGGCAGTCCGCGTGCTGGACTACGCAGAGCACGCGCTCACCGCCGGCCGGGACGCCGAGGCGGCCGCTTACCTGGAGATCGAGGTCGGCGACCGGGTGCTATGGGGAGTCGGGATCAGCTCATCGATCGTGCGGGCGTCGGTGGCGGGCGTGATCAGCGCGCTGAATCGAGCGGCGCGGCAGGCCGCACGCTGACAGTCGGCGCTGGTGGCGCGCCGCCGCCCGCGCCTATTCGCGGCGGTAGAACGGCGTGCCGACGGCGGCGACCTGCTCGTCCACGCGGTCGGGTTCCCGCTCGCCGGGGAAGGTGACGTCGATCGGGAACGCGGCCTCGTCCGGTTCTATCTCCCACACGGCTCGCTCCACGGCTCCGACCACGAGGTCCCTGGTCGGCGCGTCGGCCGGGTCGTCGAGGGTTACGGCCACGAGCAGGCCTTCCCCGGCGAACCGGACCGACAGCCATGCTGCGGTGGCTTCACGCACCGCCGTGATGGCGATCAGCCCGGCGGCGACGGCGGCCAGCAGCGCGTCCGGCCGCACCGGCAGGCGCGCCACGGTGAGGGCAGCGTCCTCGCCGTCGGCGGCCGCGAGGTATGACACCCCCGGCGGATAGACGGGCAGGCTCTGCGCCGCGCCGGCGTTGAGCGCAATCCCGATCGCAGGCGGCAGCAGCCGGGCGAGGTCCGCGGCGCGCACCACGACGTGCGGTACCGCGTCCGCGTCGTGGCCCGCGGGCAGCCCGCCTGCGGGCTGATCGGCAGATGGCGCGCCGTCCGGCGGCCGATCCGCTGCTGGCTGCTCCGGCCCGACCGGCCGGGCGAACTGGCGGAGCAGCCGCGCCGACGAGTAGGCGGGCACGAACTCGCTGCCGAGGTACGACACGGTGGGCAGGGTGACCGCGCCGTCTGCGATGACCGGGCGGCCGTCGTCCGGCAGCGGCAGCCAGAGCCGCGCGGACCTGAGCACATCGAGCAGGTCACCAATGCGGTCGGCGTCCTGGACGGCGGCGGCCAGTGCCCGCTCGACCAGCTCGTCGGGCGCGCCTGACGAGTCGGCGCGACCGGCGACGTCTTCCGGGCGCGTGGCGGTGTTGCTGTCGGCGGTGAGGCTCATCATCTCTCCCTCGACGGCCTTGACCCGCGGCGGATGCGCGGGCTTTCGGCACCCAGGCGAAGCCAGGGATAGGGCGGGCCAGACGGTTTATCTCACGGATAGTAGGCGCTCGGAGGCACTGCGTAGTGCCAAACGAAAAGGATGTGTCCGCCGGGCCGGCGCAGTTTAGGGTCCTGCGCATGTATCCCGCGGCGCGCACGGTGAGAGTGAGCGGAAGGAAACTGGCTGTTGAGGATCCTGGACCGGACTCGGGTTTCCCGGTCATCGTCTATAACGGCGCCGGTTCGCGGCACCTGTTCCCGCCCGCGGTTGCCGAGGCTCAGGATCAGGGTTTCCGGCTCATTGGCTACGACCGCCCCGGCTGCGGCGGATCGACCGCGATGCCCGGCCGCGTCATCGCTGACTGCGCTGCCGACGTCCAGGCGATCATGACCGAATTGGGCATCACCAGGACAGCGGCCTGGGGTTCCTCCGGTGGCGGACCTTACGCCCTCGCGGCGGCTGCCAAGCTGCCCGATGTTGTCACCGCTGTCTGCGCGTTTGCCTCAATCGGCCCGTACGGCATGCCCGATCTGGACTTCTGCGACGGGCTCGGCGGCGACGACTACCTGGCAGAGATCCGCGCGATGCTGGCGGAACCCGAGGAGGCTCGGGCTGCTTTCCATGCTCGGTCGGCGGTTACGCTCGCGCAGCGCGGCTCACCGAAGTGGTGGCTGCAGCACTGGGGAGACCGGGCGGAGCCGGATGCTGCGCACAGCCGGGAATCGGCAGCGTATCTCGCCGCCTGTACGCGCGACGTCCTGCACGCTGACGACAGCGGGTTCTTCGACGACGACGGATCATGGGAGGACAGCCTCGCGTTTTATCGTCCGTGGGCTTCGAGCTAGCAGATATCCAGGCACCCGTCAGCCTCTGGCATGGCCTGCGGGACTTCCTCCCTGTCGCTCACGCCTGCTGGCTAGCTGACCGCATCCCGAGCGTAACGACGCATTTTCCGCCGGATGAGGACCACACCAACATCGAGGAAAACAACCGCGCGGCCGGCTTTGCCTGGCTGGGCGCCCAATGCATACGTGACCCATAGACCAAGCCGCGGGCACAGCCAGGCGCGCAGTTCGCCGTGGTCGCGATTACATACAGTCGCGATAGATAGCTAACTTTGCTCGCTCGGAGGCGAAGAGTGGAAGACGCCCGAGGTGCAGCGCCGCGCTGGCTCGACGTCAGCCCCGAGCGGATCGAGGGCTGGCTCGTCGAGTTCGCCGCGCGGCACGGCAACACCACGGCCACGATGGACGCCAGCCGAGCGATCGTGGCCGTGCGGGCAGCCGACGGCACCGTGGCTGAATGTCACGTCCCGTTCCCGCCGCTCCCGCCGACCGCCAGTGGCACCGGGGCGGATCTAGCTGTCCACGCCGCCGCGGACCGGACCGTCGGCGTCCTGCTTGTGCGGCTTGGTGGCTACGCCGCGGGCGTTTTCGCGGGCGACCCGCCGCGCCTGATCGCGTCGAAGGTTGGCAGTCGGCTCGTCCACGGCCGCAGCGCGGCAGGCGGCCAGTCGCAGCAGCGGTTCGCCCGCCGGCGACAGAAGCAGGCCAGGGAGGCGCTGGCGGCCGCGGCGGACTGCGCGGCAGCGGTCTTCGGGCGCTACAGCAGCGAGCTGGATGCCATGGTGCTGGGCGGCGACAAGCGGTCGATCGCCGTGCTGCGCGAGGACGCGCGGCTGCGGCCATACTTTGGCCTGGCCGTTGAGAGGTTTCTGACTGTGCCCGATCCGCGGCTGGCAGTGCTGCAGGGGGCCCCGCGCCAGTTCCGCGTGATCCGAATCAGGCTCACCGCGGCCTCCGCCGGTAGCATCGCGGAGTGAACTCACCAAAGGCCGATCTCGCACCGGCCGCCGAGCGGGACGCGCTGGCCGAGTTCCTCGACAAGCAGCGGGACATCCTGGTGCGCAAGATCGAAGGCGTCGCCGACGACGATGCGCGCTCGGCCCCGACCGACAGCTCGCTGTCGCTGCTGGGCATCGTCAAGCATTGCGCGTTGTGGGAGCGCCGCTGGTTTCAGGTCATCTTCGCCGGGCGCAGCATTCCCGGCGATTGGCCCGAGACCAGATCGAGAATCCGCGCCGACTTTGAGCTGGACCGGGACGACTCAGTGCTGAAGTGGCTTAGCTTCTACGCTGACCAGGCCGCAGAGTCGCGGCGAATTGTTGCCGAGTCCGACCTCGGCGCGCGCTGCGCACTTCCCGGATATGAGGACCGCAACCTGCGGTGGGTCCTGCTGCATCACATCGAGGAGGTCGCCAGGCATGCGGGGCATGCCGACATCATCCGCGAGACGATCGACGGCAGCACCGGCGAGTAGCGCGGGTGCCTGCTAAACCCGTTGCCGGGCGGGCGGGCGGCTCGGGTACGCTCGTAGCTATGCAACCGCTCTGCTCGTGACGCCGCGCCCCGGTGCGGGGGTGAAATCTGCCCGGCGTCAGATCTTGGAGATGGAGCGAGTTCCCCGAAATGATCACGGCACGTGAAGTAGAGCTGCGCGCTGGCGCACGGCTGCTGCTCGAAGCGGCCACGTTCCAGGTCTCTCCTGGTGACAAAATAGGCCTCGTCGGCCGCAATGGGGCGGGCAAGACCACGCTAGCCAGGGTCCTGGCTGGTGAGCAGCTGCCGGCTACCGGCCAGGTGACCTCTCGCGGCTCCGTGGGCTACCTGCCGCAGGACACCAGGACCGGTGACCTGGACGCGCTGGCGCTTGACCGTATCTTGTCGGCCCGCGGCCTGGACGGCCTGCTGGCCGGAATGCGCGAGGCTGAGCTGCAGATGGCGGCCTCCGATCCGGGCAGGCGCGACGCCGGCGTGCGCCGGTACGGGCAGCTCGAGGAGCGCCTCAGCGTGCTCGGCGGTTACGCGGCGGAGGCGGAGGCTGCCTCCCTGTCGGCCAGTCTCGGTCTGCCACAGCAGGTCCTTCGGCAGCCGCTGCGCACGCTCTCGGGTGGACAGCGGCGGCGGGTCGAGCTGGCGAGGATCCTGTTCGGCGGCTCGGACACCCTCCTCCTGGACGAGCCGACCAACCATCTGGACGCCGACTCGGTTAGCTGGCTTCGGGACCACCTGCGGGCGTTTCGCGGCGGTCTGATCGTGATCAGTCACGACGCCAGCCTGCTCGGCGCGGTGGTGAACAAGGTGTTCCACCTGGACGCCGACCGGAGCGTCCTGGACATCTACAACCTGGGCTGGCAGGCCTACCTGGAGCAGCGGGAGACCGACGCGCGGCGGCGGCGGCGCGAGCGGATGAACGCCGAGCGCCAGGCCGCGGCGCTGCAGGCACAGGCTGACAAGATGCGGGCCAAGGCAACCAAGGCTAGGGCCGCGCAGAACATGGCCAAGCGTGCCGAACGGCTGCTGGCCGGCGTGAGCGCGGACCGCGCCGCGGAGCGCGTGGCGAAGCTTCGGTTCCCGGTGCCAGCGCACTGCGGCAAGACCCCGCTGACCGGGCAGGCGCTGTCGAAGTCGTACGGGTCGCTTGAGGTATTCACCGACGTGGACGTCGCCGTGGACCGGGGCGCGCGGGTGGTCGTGCTCGGTCTCAACGGCGCCGGCAAGACCACCCTGCTGCGGCTGCTGGCTGGAATCGAGCCGCCCGACACCGGCGCGGTAGTAGCCGGGCACGGGCTTCGGCTTGGCTACTACGCGCAGGAGCACGAGACGCTCGACGTGGCCAGGACCGTGCTGGAGAACATGCGCTCGGCCGCGCCCGACCTCGCCGAGGGTGAGCTGCGTCGCATTCTCGGCTCGTTCCTCTTCAGCGGCGACGACGTCGCCAAGCCCGTGAGCGTGCTGTCTGGCGGCGAGAAAACCAGGCTGGCGCTCGCGCTGCTCGTCGTCTCGGGGGCCAACGTACTGCTGTTGGACGAGCCGACGAACAACCTCGACCCCGCCAGCCGGGCGGAAATCTTGTCTGCGCTGCGCACGTACGCGGGCGCGATAGTGCTGGTCACGCACGATGAGGGAGCCGTCGACGCGCTGCACCCCGAGCGGGTCGTGCTGCTACCCGACGGGGTGGAAGACGCCTGGAGCGAGGACCTCGTGGACCTGGTGGCGCTGGCCTGAGAAAAGAATGATCTTTTGGCGGCGTCCGGGTAGCCGATAGCGAGCTAATGAGTGATCATGGCGAGGTACGGCTACGCAGCGGTCACTTGGCTCAACCCCGGGAGGTTCGCGTGACCGAGACTCTCAAGAAGGGCACCAGGGTGACCGGTGCCGACCGCACCAAGCTGGCGGCGGACCTGAAGAAGCGCTACAGCTCCGGCGAGAGCATCCGGTCGCTGGCGGCCTCCACCGGGCGGTCGTACGGCTTCATTCACCGCATCCTGAGCGAGAGCGGCGTGTCGCTGCGCGGCCGCGGCGGAGCGACGAGGGGCAAGGCGAAGACGAAGGCGTGAACCCGGCCGCTGCGCAGGCGGCCGCTCACTGCTAGGAGGGGGATTATGTCCGTTGAGCTGACCGACCTTGGCACCGCCGGGCTTGAGCTCAGCGTGTCGGGGGCCGTCGCCACGGTCACGCTGATGCGGCGGGAACGCCGCAACGCCATGACGCCGTCTATGTGGCACGGTCTGGCTCAGATTCCGGGCAAGCTGCCTGGCGAAGTCCGGGTGGTAGTGGTCACCGGGGACGGTCCGTCCTTCTGCGCAGGCATCGACCTGCGCATGTTCACCCCCGAGGGCGTGCCGGGCGAGGACCGAGGGCTCAGCGCGGCGGATCCTGGCTTTGACGCCCAGGTAGCGGGCTATCAGGCCGGGTTCCGCTGGCTGCGAGACCCGTCGATCGTGTCCATCGCCGCGGTGCGCGGTCACGCCATCGGAGCCGGCTTCCAGCTCGCTCTCGCGTGCGACCTGCGCGTGCTTGCCGAGGACGCCGAGCTGTGCATGAAAGAGCCAGCACTCGGGCTTGTGCCCGACCTGACCGGGACCAAGCCGCTGGTCGATATCGTCGGCCTGCCGCGAGCCATCGAGCTGTGCCTGACGGCCCGGACCGTGGACGCGCAGGAAGCCGGGCGGCTCGGTCTGGCCGAGCGGGTGGTGCCCAACGGCGAGCTCGAGAAAACCGTCAAGGAGCTGACCGCTCAGCTGCTGAGGACCGACGTCGACGCCGCCAGGGCGACCAAGGCACTGCTCACCCGCGCACATGAGCGAACGCTGGACGAGCAGGCTGCGGCCGAGCGCGCGGCGCAGGCCAAGCTGCTCCAGGCCCGGCAGGCGAACCAGCAGGTCCAGGCAACCTAACCGCCGGACCCGGTTCGCCCTGAGCGGAGTCGGGATGAACAGCGGGGCCGGCTAGGTTCACCGACCATGACCATGCACGCCCAGTTCCACGCCATGCGGGGTTTCACCAGGGACCCCAGCGTGACGAAGCAGAAGCTGAAACCGGGCACGGTGCGCCGGATCGCGGCTTACGCCCGGCCGTACCGGCTGGAGCTGACGATATTCCTGCTGGCCGCGGCGCTAGACGCCGGCGTCACGGTGGGGTACCCCGTACTGCTGGGCATCGTGATCGACAAGGGCATCCTGCCGAAGCGGCCATCGGTGGTGCTGACTGTGGCCGGCATCATGGCGGGGCTGGCGCTATTCGACGCCTTCCTGTCGGTCGTCCAGCGCTACTTCACTTCGCGGGTCGGCGAGGGCCTCATCTACGACCTGCGGACACAGGTCTTCGGGCACGTGCAGCGGCAGCCGATCGCGTTTTTCACCAGGGCCCAGACCGGCTCTCTGGTCAGCCGGCTGAATAGTGACGTCATCGGCGCGCAGCAGGCGCTCACGTCCACCTTGTCGTCGGTGGTGTCCAGCACGCTGCAGCTCGTTCTCGTCCTGGCTGCCATGTTTATCTACTCGTGGCAGATCTCGCTTGTGGTGCTCGTGCTGATCCCGGCCTTCCTTTACCCTGCGCGCCGGGTGGGCCGTCGGCTGCAGCGGCTGACCAGGGAGTCGATGCAGCTCGACGCTCAGCTTGGCTCGACGATGACCGAGCGATTCAACGTGGCGGGAGCCATGCTGGCCAAACTCTACGGGCGCCCGGCAGACGAGCTCGGCCTGTTCTCCGGCCGCGCCGCGCGGGTCAGGGACATCGGCGTGCTCACCGCGCTGTGGGGCAGTGCGCTGGTGACCGGGCTAGGGCTGCTGGCAACCCTGTCGCAATCGGTGGTCTACGGGCTCGGCGGCGAGCTGGTCATCCACGGCGCGCTGCAGATTGGCAGCATGGTGGCCCTGGCCACGTTGCTGACCAGGTTGTACGGGCCGATCACGTCGCTGTCGAACGTCCAGGTGAACTACATGACGGCGCTCGTCAGCTTCGACCGTGTATTCGAAGTGCTGGACCTGAAGCCGATCATCGACGAGCGGCCAGGCGCGACGCCCCTGCCAGCGGCCGGGCGTGACGGTTCGGCGATGGCGCCGGACATTCAGTTTGACCACGTCAGCTTCCGGTATCCGACGGCGTCGGAGGTATCGCTGGCCTCGCTCGAGTCGATCGCGCTGCAGGTTCCCGAGCGAGCCGGGCCGGGCCAGCAGGCTCTGACGGACGTCAGCTTCCGGGCGCCTGCGGGCAAGCTCACCGCGCTCGTCGGGTCGTCGGGCGCAGGCAAGACCACGATCACGCACCTGGTGGCGCGGATGTACGACCCGACAAGCGGGGTGGTCTCCATTGGCGGGGCCGACATCAGAGACGTCACGCTGGAGTCACTGCACGAGGTCGTCGGCGTCGTGACCCAGGACGCCCACCTGTATCACGACACCATCCGGGCCAACCTTCTTTATGCCCGGCCGGCGGCGTCCGAGCAGGAACTAATCCTGGCCTGCCAGGCCGCGCAGATCTGGGATCTGATCGCGGTCCTGCCTGACGGCCTCGACACGGTGGTGGGCGACCGCGGCTACCGGCTGTCGGGCGGCGAGAAGCAGCGAATCGCCCTGGCGAGGCTCTTGCTCAAGGCCCCGTCGGTCGTTGTGCTGGACGAGGCGACCGCGCACCTGGACTCCGAGTCAGAGGCCGCGGTGCAGCGGGCGCTGAAGACGGCGCTCGCCGGGCGGACCTCGCTGGTCATTGCGCACCGGCTGTCCACGGTTCGGGAGGCGGACCAGATCCTGGTGATCGACGGCGGCCGGGTGGTCGAGGCGGGTCGGCACGCGGATCTGCTGGCCTCCGGTGGCCTGTACGCGGACCTCTACCAGACTCAGTTCGCCCGCCAGCAGACGGCAGCATCCAGCCGGACCGCCACGGGAGCGTCAGTCTAGGTAGCCAACGCGCCGCAGGTCTGGCCCGGCCACCGAGTCGATCTCGGCGAGTTGGGCCGAGGTGAGTACGCGTCGCCAGATCCCCGGCTCGGCCGAGTCCTGGCCGTCGCCGGCGGCGCCGGGCAACTGCACCTGGCCCACGGCGCCGCCGACAAAGCCTGACACCGCAGCCGCCGCAGCCGCGGGCTGGCTGACGACATTCTCGTACCGCAGCGTGGTCAGCTGCTCGGCGGACATTGCTGCCCGCAGGCGGGCCATCGTTCGGACCGAGCCGCGCCAGCGCAGCGCGCACTTGCCGACGGTGCTCAGCCGCGGCCAGAGGTCTCGGTCCTGCTCGGTCTCGACGCCGAGGAACGGGTTCGGAAACTCGGTCTCGATACTGGCGAAGCCTGCCTTGAACCAGCCCAGGGCCTGGGGGTCAGCCAGCATGGCCGCGATCACGTCCCGGCCGTCCCGGACAATCTGCACCAGGCGGGCGTCGGGGAACGCAGCAACGAGCGCGGTGGCGCAGTACATCAGGTCGGGGCTCGCGTCTCCGTACCTCACGATCTCACGCTCGGCGACGCAGCTTGCCGGACCGGTGACGTGGCCGGCTTGCCGGCACGCCGGCGAGCAGGTCAGGCAGCTGTGCGAGGTGAGGAGCCAAGCCTGCGCGAACGCATCGCGCAGCACGGTCGCGGCGGCGTCGCCGCGACCGCGCTGGATTGACGGACTGCGGGCGAAGGCGTAGACGACGCTCTGCACCGCATCCTGGCCGATCGTCACGTGAAAGCCTGGCGACTGCTTGAGCGCGCCGCCGACCAGTTCGGTGCCGGAGTGCGGTGCACCGAGCACGAAGACCGGCCGCTGGACCTTGCGGCCGTTGACGACCAGTATGTGCGGGCGAGGTGGCATGTCTGATCTTCAGTCTGTCATTGTCGCCGCGACGCCTGGCTGGCCCGCCCGGCTCTGCCGCACGGGCGGTCCGGGGGGCTCGCCGGTCCCGGCGCACGGATCCGCGTGCCGCTAGGCCTTCCCGGTCGCGGTGGCGCTGCCCAGCCGAGAGCCGTCCTGGCCCGGTCCGGCCTGCTCCGCCTCGCCCCTGGCTTCGGTGCCCGTACCGGCGGCCTTGGCCCGACGGCGGTGGTCGGTGGCGTGACCCTCCAGATTCAAGGCCGCCTGGATCAGCGGCACGTGGCTGAATGCCTGGGGGGTGTTACCCACCTGACGACCGTAGCGCGGGTCGTACTCCTCGCTCAGCAGCCCGACATCGTTGCGCAAGGCCAGCAGGCGTTCGAAGACCGACACCGCCTCGTCGTACTCCCCGATCAGGTGCAGCGCGTTAACCAGCCAGAAGCTGCACGCCAGGAACGCGCCTTCCGCGCCGGGTAGGCCGTCCACGTCGGTAGCAGCGCCGCTGCCGCCCGCCTGCGTGTACCGCAGCATCAGGCCGTCGCGCATCAGCTCGCGCCGCAGCACGCGGACCGTAGACACCACGCGGGGGTCGTCGGGCGGGAGGAATCCGACCTCCGGGATCAGCAGGACGGAAGAGTCGAGCTCGGCGCTCCCGTAGTACTGAGTGAACACGCCCCGGCTCGCGTCGTAGCCGCGCTCGAGTACCTGGGCGTGGATCTGGTCCCTGATCGCGCGCCAGCGCTGCAGCGGGCCAGGATTGCCCTCCTCGACAAGGCGAATCGCGCGCTCGAACGCTACCCACGCCATCACCTTGGAGTGCACGAAGTGCCGACGGGGGCCGCGCACCTCCCAGATGCCCTCGTCCGGCTCGTCCCAGTGCTTCTCGAGGAAGTCCAGCAATTTCCGCTGCCGGCTCCAGGTGTGCTTGTCGAAGCCCAGGCCGGCCTCGCGGCCGAGGGTGAGGGCGTCGGTCACCTCGCCGTAGACGTCCAGCTGGCGCTGGTCGACCGCGGCATTGCCGACCCGGACGGGTGCCGACCGCTCGTAGCCGGGAAGCCAGCTGACCTCCCACTCGGCGAGGCGGCGCTCGCCGGCTACCCCGTACATGATCTGTACGTCGCGTGGATCACCGGCGATCGCGCGGCCGAGCCACTGCCGCCAGCTGTTGGCCTCGGCGGTATAGCCCGTGCGCAGCAGCGCTTCCAGCGTGATCGTCGCGTCCCGGAGCCAGCAGTACCGGTAGTCCCAGTTCCGCACGCCGCCGATGTCCTCGGGCAGCGAGGTCGTGGGCGCCGCGACGATGCCGCCGGTCGGCGCGTAGGTCAGCGCCTTGAGGGTGACGAGCGAGCGCATGACGGCATCACGATAGGGGCCGTGATAGGTGCAGCGGCCTGCCCAGTCGGACCAGAAGTCCTTGGTCTGGTCTAGCGCCACCTCGGCGATAACGCACGGGTCAGGGGACAGGTGCGATTGCTTCCACGCGAGCGCGAACCACTGCCGGTCGCCTGCCTTGACGTCGAACACCGCTTCGTGTGCCATGTTCTGCCCGACGCTCCGGATCGAGCCGTGGAAGCACACCGAGTCGGGTCCGGCGATGGCCCTGATGTCTGTTCCGTTGCGGCGGACCCAGGG
Organism: Streptosporangiaceae bacterium; assembly: GCA_030041275.1. Taxonomy (GTDB): domain Bacteria; phylum Actinomycetota; class Actinomycetes; order Streptosporangiales; family Streptosporangiaceae; genus JAJYUU01. The sequence continues at coordinate 11,555 of JASHOE010000235.1, read as the reverse complement.
CACGACCTTGCCGTAGCCGAACCGGATCCGCAGCACCGACTCCATCTCGACGCTGCCTTCGACGCCCTCGACGAGGCGGACGAGCACCGGGTCACCGTGGTCACGCGGCGGCATGAAGTCGGTGACCTTGACGACGCCACTGAAGGTGCGCCAGGTAGTCACCAGGATCAGCGAGTCGCCCAGGTACTGCCGGGTGACCTCCCCGCGCCGGGACACCGGGCCCTCGGCGGCTGTCGGGCAGATCCGCCAGTGGCCGTTGCGCTCGTCGCCGAGCAGGGCCGCGAAGCACGCGTCGGAGTCGAACCTCGGCAGGCATAGCCAGTCCACCGAGCCGTCACGGCCCACGAGCGCGGCAGTCTGCATGTCCCCGATGAGCGCGTAGTCCTCGATCAGTCCCGCCATCGCACCTCCTGGTCTGCAACCGCTGGGATCAAGAGTGGCACGGGATCGGGCCTGCTGGCGGCCGGAGCCGGCGCGGCCCGCCGGTGGCCGTAGAGTATCGCCGTGCACGCACGACGACGGCAGCGGACGCTGAGCAGCGCTGGCTCAGCGCACGGTGGTGCACTAGTCGCACGGCGTAACCGATGGGCGGGCCTCGCGGTCGCCTGCACTGCCGGAGTGCTCGTGCTGACCGGGTGCGCCAAGATGGACGCCGCCCTCGACCAGCAGTGGATCGTCGTCGACTTCAACCCGGGCACCTCGGTCGCGACGGCGCTGCACGTTCGGGCGGAGTGCTCGCATGTCCAGAACACCCCGGCGATGGCGCTGCCCGCGCAGCGAACTTTCGTCGCGATGATGTACGGCGTCCGGTACAACACCACCAACGCCTCACCGGCGAACATCGCCGAACTGCAGACGTGCCTGCAGCGGTTTTCCGCGGTGGAGGGTGTCGATCCCGAGGACGCTGGCGACGAGGGCAGCTAGCCTGCGACCGATTTCTTTTCGACTGACGCTGCCATAGAAAGATGCACTTTTTCTCTCGGCATAGTAGGCTTCACGAACCCGATTAAGTCGATAGGAAAAGGTGGACGGATGAGGAGACTGGTTGCCGGGGTCGCGATCGCGGGCGTTGCTCTGCTCGCGGCTGGCTGCGGCTCGTCAGCGGCCAGCGGCGGCGGTGGCACCAGCGACGCGGCGGCGAAGAAGGTCGTGCTGCGGCTTGGCTTTCTGGAGAACATCACGCACGCGCCCGCGCTGATCGCGGTCAAGGACGGCTTCTTCACCAAGAACCTTGGCAAGAACGTGACGCTGAAGCTGTATCCCTTCAGCACCGGCACCGAGGAGGCGACCGCGCTGCTGGCCGGGCAACTCGATGCCGCCTACGTCGGCCCGAATCCGGCGATCAACACCTGGCAGAAGTCCAGCGGCTCCTTGATCAAGGTCATCTCCGGTGCGGCAGAAGGCGGCGCGGAGCTGGTGGTGAACAAGAACATCACGAGCGCCAGCCAGCTCAAAGGCCAGAAGCTGGCGACCCCGTCGCTGGGCAACACCCAGGACGTCTCGCTGCGCTACTGGCTCAAGACCCAGGGCCTGACCACGACTCCTACCGGTGGCGGCGACGTGCCGGTCACGCCGGTCACGCCTAACTCGGCGGCTGTTCTGGACTTCGAGTCTGGCCAGATCGCCGGCGGCTGGGAGCCCGCACCCTATGACGCCGAGATGGTCGCCGACGGCGGTCACGTGCTCGTGAACGAGGCTAGCCTCTGGCCGGGCGGCAAGTTCGTGACCACCCTGCTCGTCGTGACCCAGCAGTTCCTGGCCGCCAATCCCACCGTGGTCAGCGACCTGCTCAAAGCCCAGATCGAGGCCAACGCCTACATCGCCAGCGACAAGTCTGCGGCCGAGACCGCGGCCAATGCGGAGCTGGCGAGCCTCACCGGCAAGGGCCTCAAGTCGGCCGTGCTGGCCGCGTCCTTCGACCAGGTCACCTTCACCAACGACCCGATCGAGAGCTCGCTGCTGACCGACGCATCGCACGCGGTGTCGCTCGGATTGCTCCAGCCGGTCAGCGACCTGAAGGGAATCTTCGACCTCGGTCCGCTGAACACGCTGCTGAAGGCCGACGGCAAGCCCGCGGTCGGCTCGTGACGACACGCGACGACCAGCTGACGCCCCCGGCGAGTGCGCCGGGGGCGTCAGCGTTGCCTATCGACGAGGCGCCCGAGGCGGCCGGGAAGACCACCCAGGCGATCCGGCTTGCCGGTGTCAGCAAGGCCTACCGGACCGGCCGAGCTGATCTGCTCGCACTGGACAGCGTGTCGCTGACGGTGCACGACGGCGAGTTCGTGTGTCTCATCGGCGCCTCCGGCTGCGGCAAGAGCACCCTGCTCAACCTCGTGGCAGGCCTGGACAAGCCGACCTCCGGCGAGGTGGACACCGGCAGCCGTCGGGTGGGTCTGATGTTCCAGGAGCCGGCTCTGTTTCCGTGGCTGACAGCCGGGCGCAACGTCGAGGTGGCGTTGCGGGCCCGCGGCGTGCCGAAAGCCGCCCGCCGCGTCGAGGTCGCCGAGCTGCTGGCGACGGTCCGGCTGAGCGGCTTCGCCGACAGGCGACCGCATGAGCTGTCGGGCGGCATGCGTCAGCGGGTCGCGCTGGCCCGCGCACTCGCGCAGGACGCTGACGTGCTGCTGATGGACGAGCCGTTCGGCGCGCTCGACGCGATGACCAGGGACCTACTGCACGACGAGCTCGAGCGGATCTGCGCTGAGCGGACCCTCACCGTGCTGTTCGTCACCCACAACGTGCGCGAGGCGGCCAGGCTCAGCGACCGGGTGATCGTGCTCAGCAGCCGGCCCGGTCGGATCATCGCTGAGTACCCGGTGCCACGCCCTGGCCCGAGGCGGATGGACAGTCCTGAGGTGGCGCACCTGGCCGGCACGCTCACCGACCGGCTGCGAGAGGAAATGGGTACCCATGGCAGCTGACCAGGTCCTGCACGGCCTAGACCGCCTAGAACTCGGTGCGGCCCCGCCCGAGCGCGCCGCGGTTCGGTTCGCTCGCAAGGCCTGGGCCGCGGGCTGGCCAAAGCTACTCGCAGTCGTGCTGGTGTTCGCGGTCTGGGAGGTCATATACCTGAGCGGCTGGAAGCCGCTCGTGATCAAGGGCCCCGCCACCGTGCTGCCAGTGCTGTGGCAGCTAGCGCAGACCGCGCAGCTCTGGGCGGCCATCGGCGTAACCATGAAGCAGGCGGTGATCGGCTACCTGGTGGCGGTGCTGTTCGGTGCTGCCATCGGACTGCTGGTCGCCAGGATCCCGCCGCTGCGCGCCGCGGTCGGATCGATCATCACCGGCCTGCAGACCATGCCGTCGATTGTCTGGTACCCGTTCGCCATCATCCTGTTCACCCAGGGCACCACGGCGATCATCTTCGTGATGATCATGGGCGGCGCGCCGGCCATCGCGAACGGGATGATCACCGGCATCGACTACACCCCGCCGCTGCTGCTGCGGGCCGGCCGGACCATGGGTCTGCGCGGCGTGACGCTCTACCAGTACCTGATCGTGCCGGCCTCGCTGCCCGCCTTCGTGGCCGGGCTGAAGCAGGGCTGGGCGTTCGCCTGGCGCAGCCTGGTGGCAGGTGAGCTGATCGTGGCGATCGTAGGACGGCCCAGCCTCGGCGTGCTGCTCAACACGTACGAGAGCCTTTCCGACTTCGCGCAAGTCATCTCGATCACGATCGTGTTCCTGATCCTCGGCATCGTGGTCGACATGATCTTCGGGAAGGCCGACATGGCCATCCGTCGCCGCCGCGGCCTGCTCGACCCGTCGGCGACGACCTAACCCGGACGCGTCGCGGGCTGGCCAGTCAGGGCGACCCGCGCCGGTACACGCCGAGCACGTTACCGGCCGGGTCGCGCAGCGCGCCCGACTCCCTGTGGTCGACCGTGGTGGGGCCGTGCACGCGAGACCCGCCGAGCCGCTCGGCCGCCGCGAGGACGGCGGGCACGTCCGGCACTTGCGCGTACACGGTCAGCCATGGCCCTGGGCGACCGCCGCCGATGCCGCCGCGGATCCCGCGGGGGGTGCGGGTGTCGACCATGCCGTAACCGGCCCCGCCGGCTTGGTGTACCTGCCAGCCGAAGATCTCGCCATAGAAACGCTGGCTGCGTGCGGCGTCCACGCCAAGAATCTCGAACCAGTCCACCGCCGGTCCGCCGGGCTGGTCGGTGGTAGGAGCCTCGGCCTGTCCGGCTGTCGGCACGCCGGACTCGCCGGCGCCGAGCACCAGCCCGACGACGAGGCCGTCGAGATCTTCGAAGAGTGCGTATGTCGCCATGCCCGGCAGTTCGGTGATGGGCCGTACGGTCTTCCCGCCGACCAGGTTTATTTTGTCGAGCGCCGCCTGAAGGTCATCGGTCTCGATGTAGAAGGTCGCCAGGGCCGGGCTCGCTGCTGACGTTCCTATCGCCCCGCCGATTCCGCCGCCGGTATCGATCAGGGTGTAGTCGACCCCGGGCACTGGCCGCACGCGCCAGCCGAACAAGTCGCGGTAGAACTCAGCGAGCTGCTCGTCGTCTGTGCCGCTGAGCTCGAAGTGCACCACCGGATGGGTCATGCATGACCTCCCGCCGCCGTCCGGCCAGTCTCGTGCAGACCCCCGCGTCAGCCACCGGCGCGAGAAGGTGCGCCGCCCCGCGCGGCCTGGAGCTACCGCCGTGACGCGCGCGAAGATTGGCGCGACGCCCGCTCGCTAACCGCCGAGTATCTTCGCCTTTGCGGCGGCGAACTCCTCGTCGGTCAGCGCGCCTTGCTGGTGCAGCTGCGCCAGCTGGCTGAGCTGATCGGCGGCCGAGGGCGGACTCGTCCCGGTGCCTTCGCTCGACGCGGGCGGCGCCTGCATCTGCTGCGCGGCCTGCTGACCCTCGAGATCGGCGATGCGCTGATTCTGATCGGCCTCCGCGCTGGACTGCCGCGCCGCCTGGCGACCCATCGCCCGCCCCGCGGCGAAGGTGCCGCCTACCGCGGCGGCGCGAAGCAGCGGTCTGCGCCGTACTAGCCCTGGTCTGCCGTACATGGTGCCACCCCTTCCTCGCTCGATGCGGGCTCAGCCGTCCGTGCCGGAGGGCAGGTCAAGTCCCAGCGCGACCATGATCTCGGGAGCGGCCGAGACGACCCTGGCCATGCCTGTCTGCGGCGCGACCGCGGTGAGGACGCCGAGAATTTCTCGTGGCGACGCTCCCGCATCGAGCGCTAGCTGAACCTGGAAGAGATACGAGGCCGGCGCGGCGTCCATGGCCACCAGGGCCGCGATCTTCACCAGCGCGAAGCACTTCGCATCCAGGTGGCTGTCGGCCCGCAGCTGCTCGCGAAGGTCAGCCGCCTCACCGAGAACACCGGAATCGCCCATGGCGAGAGCAGCCAGCGTGTCGCTGGTGGCCTGATCGACTGCCCTGCCAGACCCGGAAACGCTCACGTGCTCCTCCTGGGTGGCTCGCCCGCTGCCCGGCTGGCCGCGGCCTACTGCGACAGTGCGCCGCGGCGAGGCCGCCGTCATCACCCGGCAGGAGTGAAGCTTCTGCTCATCAGTGGTGGCATTCTCCGCTTAATGGTTGTCACGAGGGGGAGAGCATGCTCGACGCACTACTCAACGTGTTCTGGCTCGTGCTCGAGGGCATCTGGATGGCTATCGCCTACGTCATCGCCGGCATTATCTGCTTCGTCTTGATAGTGACGATTCCATTCGGTATTGCCTCGTTCCGGATCGCCGGCTACGTGCTGTGGCCATTTGGCCGTACCGCTGAGCGTCGTCCTGATGCCGGAGTCGGCTCGGCGATAGGCAACGTCTTGTGGATCATCCTGTTCGGCTGGTGGCTCGCGCTCGGGCACCTGGTCGCGGGCGTCGCGCTGTGCCTGACAATCATCGGCATCCCGCTGGGCATCGCAAGCTTCAAGATCATCCCGGTCACGCTGGTGCCGCTCGGCCGGCAGATCGTGCCGAGTCGCCGGATGTACGCCTGACCGCAGCCGTACCCCGGCGTTGCGCCGCATCTTGCGGATCCGTGCCTGCCGTGGTGGCATGACCGTCAGGCAGTAACGCTGGCGGGAGGACGGACGCCTTCATGAGCGAGATCGCGGATCAGCGCGCGGCCATGCAGGCCGAGTCGGCGGGTAAGACGCTGTGCGATGCGCTCGCGGAGACGGCCGGGCGATACGGCTCGCTGCCGGCGCTCTCCGACCGTGATGGCGACGGTCCGTGGCGGACGCTGACATGGGCGCAAACCCGCGAGCAAGTACTCGAGCTGGCCGCTGGCTTTGTCGAGCTCGGGCTGCGGCCGGGCGACCACGTCGCGCTGATGCTGCCCAACCGGGCTGAGCACGTACTGGCCGACCTCGGCGTCCTGCACGCAGGCGGGACCCCGGTGACTTTCTACGCGACGCTTGCGCCGGAGCAGATCGCGTTCATGGCCGCCAATTGCGAGGCCACGATCGCCGTCCTCGATGGCGCGAGTGAACTGGCCCGCTGGCAGCAGGTGCTGTCGCGGCTGCCGGCGCTGCGCACCGTCATCGTGCGCGACGCGAGCGCGTGTCCGGCGGAGTCGCGGTACCAGCGGTGGGATGCCCTGGTCGCGATCGGCGCGCGGTGCCACGCGGCGAGCCCCGACGCCGTCGCCAGCCGGGTCGCCGCGATCCGGCCGGATGACCCGGTGACGCTGCTCTACACCTCGGGTACCACGGCGAATCCGAAGGGCGTCGTCATCACCCACGCCAACGTGCTCTACGAGATCGCTGTGACCACGGCCGGCGGGATTGCCCCGATGCACGCCCGCATCGTTTCGTACTTGCCGCTCGCGCACATTGCCGAGCGGGTGCTCACGCTATACCTCGGCATCTGCCATGCCCGGCACGTGTACTTCTGCCGCGACGCGGCGAGCCAGCTCGTCGGCACACTGACCGATGTCAGGCCGACGGGGTTTTTCGGCGTGCCGCGAATCTACGAGAAGGTCATGGCGGGCATCCAGGCGCTGCTCACCGCGGAGCAGGACGATGCCAAGCGCGCAGCGGTGGCGCGTGCCATGGCTACCGGTCTGGCGTACGTGCGCAGCCTGCAGTACGGCGAGACCACGTCTCGCGAGCTCGCCGATCAGTTTGCGGTGGCAGATGAGCAGGTCCTTGGCGCCATCCGGTCGTTGCTGGGGCTCGGCGACGCGGTACTGACGAGTGGCGCGGCGCCCTTCCCGCCGGAAGTCGCGACGTTCTTCGCCGGTCTCGGCATGCAGGTCCTGGATGTGTACGGGATGAGCGAGACCACCGGCGCGTTCACCACGAATACGCCGGGCGCGTTCCGGCTCGGCACCGTCGGCCAGCCGGTCCCCGGCATCGAGGTGCGAATCGCGGGCGACGGTGAGATTCTCACCCGCGGGCCGCTCAATACTCCTGGCTACCTGAACCTGCCGGAGCAGACTGCGGACCTGATCGACGACAACGGCTGGCTGCACACCGGCGACGTCGGCAGCATCGACGCTGACGGCTTCGTGAGCGTGCTGGACCGGAAGAAGGAGCTGATCATCACCGCGGGTGGCGAGAACGTGTCACCGGCTGCGGTGGAAAATCTCCTCGTCGCCCACCCGCTGATCGGCCAGGCGCTGGCTTACGGTGACCGGCGCCCGTACCTGGTGGCGCTGCTGACCCTCGATAGCGGGGTGGCGCCGGCCTGGGCGAAGGCGCATGGGATCGAGACGACCTCGCTGGCCGAGCTGGCCGCCAATCCGGAGGTGCTTGCCGAGGTCGGCCGTGCCGTTGACGCCGCCAACGCGAAGCTGGCGAGGGTGCAGCAGGTGAAGTACTGGGAGCTGCTGCCCGTGGAGTGGACCCCGGAGAGCGAGGAGCTCACCCCGACGCTCAAGCTCAAGCGGCGCGTCGTGCACGCCAAGTACGCCGACGTCATCGACGGGCTCTATCCGAGCTGAGGTATCCGCCGCCCGCCGCGGCCGGCCGCACCGTCACTGCCCGGTCGGCGGGGCCCCGGCCGGAAGATCATGCACGTGCTCGTCGCGAACGCGAACAGCTTGCCGGCGGAGTCGGTCAGCCGGGCCTCAGCCAGCGCCGACCGGCTGCCAGCATGGGTAACCGTGCCCTCGCACCGCATCCGGCCGACGGCGGATGTCACCGGCCGGAGGAACTTGATGTTGAGGTCGAGGCTCGTGTAGGAGGTCCCGGCCGGAAGCGTGCTGTGCACAGCGCAGCCGCAGGCTGAGTCGCACACCGCGGCGAGCACCCCGCCGTGCACTGAGCCGATCGGGTTGTAGTGGAACTCTGCGGGCGTGAACTCGAACACGACCGCGCCCGGCCGGACGCTGACCGGAACGAAATCCAGCGTCCGCGCGAGCGGCGCGCCGGGCAATGTGCCGTCGAGAATGGCCTGCAGGAACGCCGTGCCGTCGAGATCGGCCGCCGCTGCGGCGGCTGCGGCCGCGTCGTCCCAGTCGTAGCAGCGCTCGCGCGCAGGATCAGCGTGGCCCTGCTGGCTAGGCCGCAGATCGGTCTCGGGCACCTGGTCCTCCTCGGTAGTTGGGCTCGCCGATAGCGACGACGCGGGGAATGGGCAGCGGGCAGCCCACCTGGCCGATGGCTGGCCGGAAGACGATCGCGTCAAGGGTCCGCTCGGCAGGGGGCTCGGGCCACCGTCGCCGGATGATGCCAAGCATCACCCGGTTGTCGGGGAGTACCTCGAGCACCAGGCGGGTGACACCACGACGGCGAGCCCGGCCTGCCAGAGCGTCCAGCAACTGAGTGCCCACGCCGCGCCGCTGCCACGCATCCGCGACCACCAGCCCGATGCTGCTCTCCAGCCCGTGGCCGACTGCCCTGTCACCAGCTGCCGCGTCGGCCGCCATCCCGTGTCCGATGACGACGCCGCGGCGGTCGGTGACCAGCAGCACGTCGGCTCCGCCGGTACCGCACAGCGCGTGCAGCAGGCTGGTGCTCGGCGGTGCTACGGCAGCAAAGAAGCGCAGGTACTGCGAACGCGGCGATAGCGCGCAGACAAACTCGCGGATGCCTGTCAGGTCGTCCGGCCTCGCCTGCCGGAGCAGGGCTACCGGGGTTCGATCCATAGACCCAGCATCCTCGGTGCTTGCTAAGTCTGTCAAGTAGACCTAGCCTGTGATCATGAGGCAATCGTGGGCGCTCGACTATGACACCGCCAGCTGCACGATCGCGGCCGCGCTGGACATTGTCGGCGAGAGAGGGACCTTCCTGGTGCTGCGGGAAGCTTTCAACGGCGTCCGCAGGTTCGATGACATGCGACGGCGCACGGGCATGCCACGCCAAGTGCTGAGCAGCCGGCTCGCCCGGCTCGTAGGCGACGGCATCCTGCGCAAGGCGCCGTACCGCGAGGTAGGCCAGCGCGCGCGCGAAGAGTACCGGCTCACCGAGAAGGGCCTCGACCTCTTCCCGGTCGTGGTCGCGCTGATGACCTGGGGGGACAAGTACGCCGGGGGGCCGGATGGCCCACCCGTGCTGCTGACCCACCGAGACTGCGGCGCACCCGTGCAGCTGGAGCTGGCGTGCACGGTCGGCCACGTGCTCGGCTCGGCGCGCGATGTCACGCCGCTACCTGGCCCAGCTGCCCGGCGGGTCGCCTGACGCGCTGCCGCGGCGGCCCCAGTCGGCGCCGCGGGCGCCGGACCTAGCTAGCTCAGCAGGTCAGGGGGCGGGACGGTCGTCGTCGTGTCCGGGAGCTGGCCGGTCGCGGACGGGAAGCCAGACGGGGAGGACGGGTAATCCGAGTAGTACTCGTCGGACTCGGCGAAGTCGGCTGCCGCGAGCATCGAGAACCTGCCGATCGTTAGCGCACCGACGAAGACGACCACCAAGGCGAGTCCGGCGACCATGCTGATCTGCTCCGCGTACGCGTGCAGTGAAGTCAGCGTCTCGCCGGCCCGGAGGATCGGGCTGCCGCTCGCGATCGACCTCTTCAGCACGATGGCCGTGAAGCTCTGACCGATGCCGAACCACGCGCCGCCCAGACAGGCGAGCAGCCCGCCGGCCAGGCCGACTCCCCGGTTCCGGGTCACCACCGCGAGCAGGCCGCCGAGCAGAGCCGCGGCGGCCGGGACGATCCAGTAGTACAGGCGCCCGTCGTTGTAGGTCCACACCTTGTCCGGCGTGTATCCGAAGTGAAAGTACGGGCCGACGAACGGCGCCAGGCCACCCCAGAGGCCTAGCAAGATCAACAGCAGTCCGCAGACTACACCGCGCCGCCGCGGGATACGGCCTTGAGGGTTCATGTCTCCACTTCCCTGTGCAGTCGGTTGATTAAAGACTTACACACGCGCTGCGCTGGACGGCGGGTTCCTTCGGCAAAGTGCTGGTAAATCGGGTCGGAAGAGGTGTTCAGGCACTGCCGGGGCCAGGCAGCAGGCAGGTATGGTCGCGCACGTGGACGTCCCCGGGTTGCCCTCTCGCGCCGGTGGCGTCCTGGCTTCAGCACGCACCGCGGCGGCGGGCTAGGGCCGCGGGCGGAAGTGAACGCCATGCACGTCGTTGTCACCGTCGGCCAGGTCGACCCCAGCAAGTCGGCGCTGATCCAGACGCTAACCGGGATGGAGCCGGATCGCGCCGCGGTAGATCGGCGCGGCATCGACCCCGACTACACCTGGCTGACGCTGCCCTCGGGCGCGCAGGCGATGCTCGTCGACGTGCCGAGCCCCGACCGCTTCATCGCCAGTGTGCTGACCGGTGGGGGCCCGGTGCCGGCCGTCATGTTCATCGTGGCCGCGGACCAGGGCTGGATGCCACCGGAGGCCGCGCATCTGGCGGTGGTCAGCGCGGTAGGCATGAAACACGCGTTGCTCGTGGTGACCAATTGCGACCGAGCCGATCCGGCCCCGGTACTGGCCGACGTGACCGCCAGGATCGGCCGCTGCGCGCACGCCGACGTCGCGGCGGTGGCGGTCAGCTCGGTAACCGGGGCAGGCATTCCAGAGCTGGTGGCGGCGCTCGACGAGCTGTGCGCGCGGCTGCCGGCGCCTGACGCCGGGGCGCCGGCGCGAATCTGGGTCGATCGGTCGGTCCCCATGACCAGCGGCACCACCGTAGTGACGGGCACGCTGTCGGCCGGCACCGTCCACAAGGACGAGGAGCTGCTCATCACCCCGGCAATGCGGCCGGTCCGAGTCCGCGAGCTGCGGTCGCTCGGCACTCCCGCAGACACGGTGACGGGCACCGCGCGCGTGGCGCTGGAGCTTCGCGGCACCGGCCGCAACCCGCTGCGCCGCGGCATGGCGCTGGTGCAACCGGGCCGGTGGACTGTCACCGACGTGCTGGACGTGCGCGTCGGGCCTGCACTTATGCCGCCAGCCGGAGACGGCGACTGGACTGCGGCGCACGGCCAGGGGGCGGCAATGCCGGGGCAGCTGGCGCGCTCTGTCATCCTGCAGGTCGGCTCGGCCCGGGCGATCGCGCGGGTCCGTCCGCTTGGGGCCGGTCTGGCCCGGCTCAGCCTCGCCGAACCGCTGCCGCTGCACGTCGGCGACCGCGTGCTGCTGCGCGACCCTAGCGCGCGCCGGCCGGAGTCGTGGCCCGCGGTTGCCGGGGCCGTGGTGCTGGACGTC
>JASHOE010000234.1 GCA_030041275.1 Streptosporangiaceae bacterium | reverse complement strand
CACCCGGTGCGGCCGCAGCAACTGCGCCTGCCGTGCCGACCCGCCCCGGCTGCACGGCCCGTACTGGCAGTGGACCCGCAAGATCGCCGCGAAAACCGTGTGCCGGTGGCTCAGCCCCGCCCAGCGCGAGGACTACCAGCCCTGGATCGACAACGACCGCAAGCTGCGCGACCTGCTCGGCCAGCTCGAAGAACTCGGCGCCGCCGCCCTAGACGCCGACCCTCGCTGGCAGCGCGAGCCGGCATCACCGAACCGCCGAACCCGGCAGACCAGCGCATAACCCTGTGCACACAGCCCGCTTAACCCGTGGGCACCGCCAGCAGAAACGCGCATCACCGCAGGTCAAGGCTAAATGTGAAGGCCAGCTCTCTCGCCATGGCAGCTATTCTGGCTGGCGGCCGGGCGGGCGGCTTTCAGCCGGGGCCGTGACACACGAACGTCAGCGGGACAACTGATTCGCCAGAGCAGATATGAACGCGCGCTTGGACAGGCGCGAACGGGCGGCAGGGGAGGTCAACGATAGAAACCGGCAAGACTAGAGGGCCTGGGCGGAAGACAGCGCTCGGCTATCTCGCAGACGCGCCGCAGCGTGTCCGTCCTCTGCCGCGCTTTCGACCGTCGGCATCATGCCTGGCCCCGCCATGTGACTGAAGCCCGCGCACGAGGAGGGCACGATCGGTCGCTGTCCCCGGGTCCTTATGGACGAACGCTAATGATTGTCTTCCCCTGCCGCCGATCGGTCGCGTTGAGCGCCGCAACGGCGTCGTCAAGGGTCGAGACGGTGCCGATATTCGTCCGCAGCCGTCCGTCCCGCACGCGTTGCACGATCTCACGCAACTGGCCACGATCGGACTCGACAACAAAGTCGACCGCCAGGCCGTCGACGGGCCTCACCTCGGTCGGCCCTACGATGGAAACCAGCGTTCCCCCCGCCCGGATCACGCCTGCGGATCGCTTCTGGATGTCTCCGCCGATAACGTCGATAACCAGGTCGACGACGCCGACGTCGTCGAGGGTGTCGTTGTCGAGGTCGATGAACTCCTGGGCGCCGAAGTCGAGCGCCTTCTGACGGTCGGCGGCGCGTCCGGTGCCGATGACGTAGGCGCCGCACTCTCGCGCGAGCTGAGTCACCATTGTCCCGACTGAGCCAGCCGCGCCGTGCGCGAGCACGCTCTGCCCCGCTTGGAGGCGGCCGTGCTCGAACAGTCCCTGCCATGCCGTCAGGCCTGATATTGGCAGGCTCGCGCCTGCCGTGAAGTCGACGTCGCCCGGCAGCGGCGCGAGGTTGCGTGCTTCGACGGCCACATACTCGGCAAGCGTTCCGTCGCGATGCCAGTCGGTGAGTCCGAAGACCCGCTGTCCCACCGAGAGCCCTGTCGTGCCGTAGCCGAGCGCGGTGACCACTCCGGCGACCTCGTGCCCGGGGATCGACGGCGTCCGGTCACGACCGGCGCGATCGGTCCAAGTCGAGGGCCACGCCAGCTCAGTCGAGACGAATCCCGACGCATGAACCTGAACGATGACATCGTTTATCGCGGCCTTCGGCTCTGGCCGCTCCGCCAGTGTCATCCCAGCCGTTCCCGCAGTCTGATCGGTCACCACGATCGCCTTCATCAGGCACCTCCCCTGTTCAGTCCTCGCCGCTTCGCGTAGGTAGGGATGGCGGAGCACGCCAACGACCCGTAGGAGCGCTTGCTCGCATTCGTCGTTGGCCGGGCTGTCGTGCTTGGCCTCGTCTGACACCTGGTAAGTCTGCTAGAAGGCTGGCCAGGCCTGGCGACATTCTTCCGTGTGCTGCCTTCCCTCCTAGCGGCGGTGCTGGCTTGAAGGCGGCTGGACGTGAGGTTCCTTTTGAAGTCATCGGGGGGTTGCCACAAAGTCCTCAACGAAGGCGTCGAATTCGCCGCTCGTAAGACCCATGGCCTTGATCGCGTCGGTTCCCCAAGTCGTTCATATAGGAGCTTTTCACCGTTTCCAGCCCGTGCTGGCGTTGTGAGCGGTCTTAGCGCGGCTCGCCGTGGCTGCCTCCGGCCAGCCCGCCAGGTAACACCTGCTGAGTATCACCGCGGAAGCTCTATCCACACGCCAGAGTGCTCGGCGAAACTGGCCGCTGTGATCGCTCAGCTGGCGGGGCGAGGTGTGGGATGCGCATCTTCCGCGCGCGGGCGATCACCCGGTCGTCGTGCTCACTGTCAGTGCGCTGATCGGGCGATTGAGCGCGGTAACGGTAGCGGTGATCACCGGTACTGAGGGACCGCCGAGCACTCATGTGCGCATAGACGGCGATGCTGGCCTCACCGGTTACGACGAGAGCTCTGTCAACGAGACCGATCTGCACACCGTGGACAAGACCCGGCTGCATAGACGGCGCGGTCTCTTGCACCCAGGCAAAATGGTCAGTCTGGACGACGCTGTCCGCCTCTACCTCGGGCTGTGATCCCGCGGGTCGCTCGCAAGGTGGCGTGGCAAGCTGCGCCGGGACTGCCCCGGCGCCTTCGTCATCCAGCGCCTGATGGCACGAGCACGATCCTGCCGAACACCTCGCCAGCGTCCATCTTCCGGTGAGCCAGCGCGGCCTGCTCCAGGGGAAGCCGTTCATGCACTATTGAGCGCAGCTCGCCACGGATCGCGGCGCCGAACAGCTCGGCGATCACAACGCGCCGGTCGGCCTGGGGTACCGTGTCGGCGCTGAAGGTCGCGAACGACAGCGACTTTTGGAAGGCCGCGAGCAGCTGTGCGCCGAAGTCCGCCGGAGGGTAGCCTCCGACCACGCCGACAACCACCATGCGGCCGTTCGGATTGAGTCGGGCGAAATACGAAGGCATGTGCGGGCCGGCCACGACGTCGATGATCACGTCGTAGCCCGCGACAACGTCCGGCCCTTCGCCAGCGCGGTCTACCACGTGGGTCGCCCCGAGCGCGCGGAGGCGCTCGCCGCGCTCGGCCGACGAGGTTGTGACCGCGACAGCGCTGGCGCCGCGACGGGCCGCTAGCTGGACGGTCATGACGCCTATACCACCTGCTGCGCCACGAACCAGCACGGCCTCGCCAGGAGCGAAATGAGCGTGGCCCAGGCCGAAGTGGGCCACCGCCCCAGAGCTGCCCAGCGTCACCGCGTCGGCTGCGGATATATCGGCTGGCAAGGGGACGAGCGTTTCAGCCGGCACGACAGCCTGCTCGGCGTAACCGCCACCCCGGCCGGCGAATGCCCAGACGCGCCGGCCGATCAAGGACGCGTCGACGCATTGGCCGACTGTGAGCACGGTGCCTGCTATCTCGCCGCCAAGAATGTGGCCTTCCCTGAAGCCGTAGGACGCCAGAGCGCCTCGCCGGATGACGGTGTCGACACCACCCACGCCGATCGCCTCGGTAGCGATCAGCACTTGCCCTGACCCCGGACTTGGGTCAGGGAGGTCTATGACTGCGAGACCCTCCGGACTTCCGAACGCCTGGATAGCAATCGCCTTCACTGTTGCCTCCTGGTCATGGAGTGGGCCGCAACCAGCCTGGCCTACCTCGACTCCGTCGACTGGCCCGCATCCGCGGAGGCGAGCCGGCGCAGGGCCAGCCCCGCGTAGAGCGCGGCCCCGCGCTAAGCACGCCGTCATCGAACGTGGCCTACTGAGAGTGGTTGCGGGGCGCAGCCACGTAAATCCCCGCCGGGCGCCGCTGCCCCGCGGAACACCCTCGCGCGAGGGGCCCGCGGCGAGAACTCGGGAGAAGTCCTCAGCGCGCTGCTGGGTGACCGGCAGGTGCAGTGCTACCTCGGGCTCGCGGTGCACCGCGTGCCGCAACTCGGTCAGATCGCTGCCCAGCGATGCCGCTTTCTCAGCCGAGTCCACACGTACGACAGTAACCAAAACAGAAACCTCAACCGATCGGTTGACGATCAACACGGGTGCAACTATCCTCAACCATATGGTTGAGCTTCAGGCGCAGAGGGACCCGAACGAGATAGATGCCGTGTTCCACGCGCTGGCGAGCCAGGCCCGGCGCGACATGCTCGGGCGGCTGGCTGGCGCCGAGCTGACAGTTGGGCAGCTGGCGGCGCCGCTCGCGATGTCGCTGGCTGCAGCCTCCAAGCATGTACAGGTGCTCGAGCGCGCGGGCCTGGTCCGCCGGACCGTGACCGGGCGGCAGCACTTCTGCCGTCTCGATCCTGCCCCGCTGGCCTCACCGTTCGCCTGGCTGAGATTCTACGAGCGCTTCTGGAACGAGCGGCTCGACTCATTGCAGGCGCTGCTCGACTCCGATACGGCAAAGGACGAGTGATGAACGCTGTCAGTAATCTGCCGGCCGTGCGTGTCGAGCGCACATTCGCTGCGCCGCCGCACCTGGTCTACCGGGCGTGGCTCTCGCCTGAAATCATCCGTCGCTGGATGGCGCCTGGCTACGAGGCGACGCGGGTGGAGGTGGACGAGCGCATCGGCGGCCGTTACAGCGTCTGGCACTCCAATGCGGACACCCAGGCAGGCGGCTTCGAGGCAGAGATCCTCGAACTGGTGCCGGCTGAGCGCATTGTCTGGCGTTGGGGCTTCGTCGGCCCGGACAGGAGCAACGGGCCGGTCTACGACTCCCGGCTCATCGTCGACCTGCGCGCGGCGGCGGGTGGCGGCACGGTGCTCACGCTCATGCACGAGCGGCTGGACGACCTCGCCGCCGCGCTGCCCGAGGTCGCCGCGAAGGTCGGCTCCGGCTGGGCGGGCGTCCTGACGAAGCTAGCCGTCGTGCTGGACAGTGCGCCGCTATGAGCTTGCCCCGGCGGACTCCGGCCAGGGCGGGTCGGGTATCGACCGGCGCAGCTGGGGAGCCACCTCGGACTGGAAGAGCTCCAGGCTTCCGGTGAACTGAGCCCGCGTCAGGCCGCGCTGGTGGCCTCCGAGGGTCAG
The DNA here is from genome assembly GCA_030041275.1 of Streptosporangiaceae bacterium. GTDB lineage: Bacteria > Actinomycetota > Actinomycetes > Streptosporangiales > Streptosporangiaceae > JAJYUU01. Next base: position 126 of record JASHOE010000234.1, on the reverse strand, counting down.
CACGGTCTGCCCAAGCACGTCGTAGTAGCAGTGGACCTTCTCGATGACCTGCTCCGGGCTGCCTACCAGAGCGCTGCTGCGCTCGAGGAATGTCTCGTAACTGTCCCAGATCGTGCTGGTGCCGGG
>JASHOE010000233.1 GCA_030041275.1 Streptosporangiaceae bacterium | reverse complement strand
GCGGCGCGCTCGGGATCGGCGGCGAACAATTGCTGCAGCAGCGGCGTGTTGATCGGCCCAGGGCAGAGGGCGTTCACTCGGATCCCCTGCCTGGCAAACTGCACGCCGAGTTCCCGGCTGAGCGCGAGTACGCCACCCTTGGACGCGGTGTAGGAGATCTGCGAGGTGGCCGAGCCGATGACCGCCACGAACGACGCGGTGTTGATGATGGAGCCGTGGCCCGCCGCGAGCATGTGCGGCAGCACATACTTGCAGCACAGGTACACCGAGGTCAGGTTGACGTCCTGCACCCGGCGCCAGGCTTCGACGCCGGTGGTCAGGATGGAGTCATCGTCTGGCGGGGATATGCCGGCGTTGTTGAACGCCGCGTCGATCCGGCCGTACCGGTCAGCGACCCCGTTGAAAAGCTCCCTGACCTGACTCTCGTCCGCGACGTCGGCCAGCACGAACTCGCCGCCGGTTTCCTTGGCGGCGGCGGCACCGGTCTCGGTGTCGATGTCGACCGCGACGATGCGAGCGCCTTCGGAGGCCATCCGGCGCGCGCTGGCGAGTCCGAGGCCGCTGCCGGCCCCGGTTACAACAACGACCCGATCGTGCAGGCGCTGCATTACGAAACGACCCCGTTCCCCTAATCGGTGGCGATGAAAACGTTCTTGACGTCAGTAAACGCGTCCACCGCATCGGGTCCTAGCTCCCTGCCGAGGCCCGACTGCTTGAAGCCGCCGAACGGCGTCCAGTACCGGACAGAGGAATGCGAGTTCACCGACAAGTTGCCCGTCTCGACGCCGCGCGCGACGCGGATGGCACGGCCGACATTGCTGGTCCAGATCGAACCCGACAGGCCGTAGGGCGTGTCATTGGCCATAGCGATGGCGTCGGCCTCGTCGCTGAACGGGGTAACCGTGACCACCGGCCCGAAGATCTCTTCGGTGTAGGCGGGGGAGTCGGTCGGCACTGGAGCCAGCACGGTCGGCGGATACCAGAAGCCGGGGCCGCCGGGAGCGCTGCCGCGGATCGCGACCGGGGCGCCGTCGGGCACGTAGCTCGCAACGTGCTCGCGTTGCGCCGCCGAGATGAGCGGGCCCATCTCAGTGTCGGCGCGACTCGGGTCGCCGACCAGGATGGCCTGAACGGCCGGCTCGAGCAGCGCCATGAACTTGTCGAGCGCGGTCGCCTCGACCAGGATCCGGGACCGAGCGCAGCAGTCCTGGCCGGCATTGTCGAATACCGCAGACGGCGCGGTGGCGGCTGCCCGGTCGAGGTCGGCATCCGCGAAGACTATGTTGGCGCTCTTGCCGCCGAGTTCGAGCGTGAGTCGCTTGACGTGCTCCGCGCAGCCGGCCATGACCTGTCGGCCGACCTCGGACGACCCGGTGAATGCGATCTTCCGCACCGCCGGGTGATCGACCAGACGCTGCCCCACCACGCTGCCCTTTCCGGGCACGACCTGGAACACGCCGTCGGGAATGCCGGCTGCGAGCGCGAGCTCGGCGATGCGCAGCGCGGTCAGCGGGGTCAGTTCTGCGGGTTTGGCCACGACGGTGCACCCGGCCGCCAGCGCCGGCGCCAGGCCCCAGGAGAGTATCGGCATCGGGAAGTTCCACGGCACAATCAGGCCGACGACGCCGACCGGTTCCTTGAACGTGACGTCCAGCCCGCCTGGCACCGGGATCTGCCTGCCCGACAGCCGTTCCGGAGCCGCCGAGTAGTACATCAGCACGTCCCGGACCTGGCCGGCTTCCCACTGGGCCGCGCCGACCGGGTGTCCGGCCTCCGCGGTCTCGAGCGCGGCCAGTTCGTCGGCGTGCTGGTCAACCGTCTCGGCGAACCGCCGCAACAGCCTGGCCCGGTCGCCGGGCGCGATTGCCCGCCAGCTGACCTGCGCGCGAGCCGCACGCTCGATCGCCGCATCCGTCTGCTCGACGGTGCTGACCGGGACGTCGGTGACTGCCTGCTCAGTGGCGGGGTTGATGACGGTGTGGGTCGCCATGTCGCCTCACAGTCGCTCGAAGCCGCGGCGCAACTCCCAATCGGTCACCGCGGCATCATAGGCAGCCAGCTCGACGCGCGCGTAGTTGGCGTAGTGCGCCACGACACCGGCGCCGAAGGCGTCGCGGGCGAGGGCGCTGGCCTGCCACAAGCTCAGGGCGTCCCGCAGGGTTTGCGGCACCTTCTGGCCATCGTCGGCGTAAGCGTTGCCGGCGAACGCGGGCTCAAGCGGCAGCTCGTTGTCGATGCCGTGCAGTCCGGCCGCGATCATCGCGGCCACCGCCAAGTAGGGGTTGACGTCCCCGCCAGGAGTGCGGTTCTCGGCGCGTAGCGAGTGGCCGTGCCCCACCAGCCGCAACGCGCAGGTTCGGTTGTCGACGCCCCACCGGACCGAGGTCGGCGCGAAGCTGCCCGGCACGTAGCGCTTGTAGGAGTTGATGTTCGGTGCGTAGCAGAGGGTCAGCTCCCTGAGGGCCGCGAGCTGGCCGGCCAGGAAGTGCTCACCGAGCTCCGACAGGCCATGCGATCGGTCGCCGGCTAGCACGGGGCTGCCATCGGAGCCACGCAGGCTGAGGTGGATATGGCAGGAGTTCCCCTCGCGGGCATTCGGCTTGGCCATGAAGGTGATGCTCATACCGTCCGCTGCCGCGATCTCCTTCGCGCCCGTCTTGTAGATCGAGTGGTTGTCACAGGTCGTCTGTGCTTCTGCGTAGCGGAAGGCGATCTCGTGCTGGCCGAGGTTGCACTCGCCCTTGGCTGACTCGACGTACATGCCCGCGCCTGCCATCCCGGTACGGATCCGGCGCAGCAGTGGCTCGATCCTGGACGTACCGAGGATCGAGTAGTCGACGTTGTAACCGTTGGCCGGGTGCAGGTCCTGGTAATTCAGTGCCGCGGCCTGCTCGTAGGAGTCGGTGTAGACGATGAATTCCAGCTCGGTGCCGGCGAACGCGACCAGGCCGCGCTCGGCCAGCCTGGCCACCTGGTGCTGCAGGATCTGCCGGGGAGACTCCAGCACCGGCGTTCCGTCCAGCCAGCGCAGGTCGGCCAGCAGCAGCGCAGTGGCGGGCTGCCACGGCACCTTCCGGAGAGTGGCGATGTCCGGCTGCATGACGAAGTCGCCGTAGCCGCGCTCCCAGGACGAGATCTGGTAGCCGTCAACGGTATTCATGTCGACATCGACCGCCAGCAGGTAGTTGCAGCCCTCAGAGAACTCGTGCGCCACCTCGGCCAGGAAGAACTCCGTCGACAGCCGCTTGCCCTGAAGTCGTCCCTGCATGTCGGTGAGCGCGAGCACCACCGTGTCGATCAGGCCGACGCTGGCGAGATCACGCAGCTCGTCCAGGCTGAGCATGCCTGGACGAGCCGCGCCTGCGTGCGGTTCAGTCATCACTCAGGCCGACAGCTCGCGCTCGATGGCGGCCAGCTCCTCCGGGGTGCCCTGCACCTTCGGTCCGGTGAACCATTTACGGGCGGACACCAGCCAGTAGATGCCGGCGAAGCCGATCACCACCAGCACCGCCACGACCGTGTAGTTGAAGTTGCTCCAATGGATCGGGCTCGCGGTCGGCAGCATGAACAGGATCGTGATAAAGACCACCCAGATGACCGCGATCCAGCCGACAAGGTAGCTCCACCGGCCCAGGTGCCAGGGGCCACGCTGGAAGCTCACGCCCTGCCGCAGCCGGAGGAACGTCGGGGAGACGTAAGCGATGTACAGGCCGATGACGGCGATCGAGGTGACCGCGGCGTACGCGGTGCTGTTCCACAGATACGGCAGGCCGAGGATCAGTGCGCCGGCCGCGGCGAGCCAGATTGCGTTGGTCGGCGTCCTGGTCCGCTTGTTGACCTTGTGCCATACGTTCGAGCCGGGCAGCGCGCCGTCACGGGAGAACGCGTAGATCATCCGCGAGTTGGCGGTGACCGAGGACATGCCGCAGAACAGCTGTGCGCCGATGGCGACCAGCAGAAGCAGCTTGGCGCCGGTGGCCCCGATCGCGTCCGTGAAGATCTGGGCTGGCGGTACGAGCGCGCCCAGGTCCGTCGAGTAGTGCGCCTTGTTGATCGCGAAGGTAATCCCGATGAGCAGGACCCAGCCGGCGAACAGCGACACCAGGATTGACATCACGATGCCCCGCGGGCCGCTACGCGAGGCGTTGTGAGTTTCCTCCGTCATGTGTGCCGACGCGTCGTAGCCAGTGAAGGTGTACTGGGCTAGCAGCAGGCCGAGCAGCAGCACGTAGAAGATGCTGTGCCAGCCGGTGTCGTTGAACGTAGAGGTAAACACGTACTTGGCGGAGGCGTGATGGGACGGCACGAAGGCCAGAACGCCCACGATTATGAGGACGCCGAGTATGTGCCACCAGACGCTCACGTCGTTGAGCAGCGCGACAAGCCTGATGCCGAACTGGTTCAGCATCCCGTGAACGAGCAGCACGATTGCAAAGATCAGGATGGTTACCCAGTGGGCGGTGCTGACGCCCCACGCGAGGTTCAGGAAAGCGTTGATGAAGAACGCGGCGCCGAAGTCGATGCCCGCGGTGACGGCTACCTGGCCCAGGAAGTTGAACCAGCCCGTGAACCAGGACCAGGCTCCGCCGTTCTTCCTGGCCAGCTTTGCCGACCAGTAGTACAGGCCGCCCGCCGTCGGGAAGCTCGAGCAAACCTCGGCCATCGAGAGGCCCACGAGCAGGGTGAAGATGCCGACGATGGGCCAGCCCCAGACGATGATCGCCGGCCCGCCGGTGCCCATGCCGTAGCCATACAGCGTCAGGCAGCCCGACAGGATCGAGATGATGGTGAAGGACACCGCGAAGTTCGAGAAGCCCGACATCCGCCTGCGCAGCTCCTGCGCGTACCCCAGGCGATGGAGGGTTTCCTCGTCACTGGTCAGAGCGGTTTCATCGACCGACACGACATGCTCCTAACAGGTGGGGAACTGGCGGAAATACGGCTGTTCCGGGGCTTTACAGCCCTGTGAGCAGGGGCTTTAAATGGTCTGTTAACAGACCATTGATGAGTAGCGCCGGTCCCTTGTCAAGACCCTTGGCGAGATTGCTCGCCCGCCTGGAGGTGGTTCGCGGATGACGACGCCTACGGTCGACCTCACCGGCGTGCTGCGGCCGGTGCGGCAGGGCAACGCCTTCGAGGAGACGGTGGAGCGGATGCTCACCGTGATCAAGCTCGGGCTGGTCGCGCGCGGCGAACGATTCCCGGCGGAGCGCGAGCTGGCGGCTCAGCTCGGCGTCAGCAGGCTGACGCTGCGGGACGCGATTCACGAGCTGCACTCGGCCGGCTATGTCTGCTCCCGGCGCGGCCGGTTCGGCGGCACGTTCGTGACCTACGACCGGCCAGCTCCGGACTCAGCGGAGCTGGTGCGGCTGGCGAGGCAAGACGGCGACAAGCTCACGGACGCGCTGACATTCCGGCTCGCCGTGGAGACCGGCGCCGCGGACGCTCTCGCGGTCCGGTTCCAGGCCGCGTCCGCCGGTCGGTCAGCCGCTGGCAGAAATGGTCGGGGGATTATGGCTGGCCGCGTCCTCCCGGCCGTCTCGGCTGGCGGCGGGCGCCGCAGCGCGGCGAAAGCGACGATCGACAGGGACGCGGTCAGCGCGGCTGAAGTCGCTCGGACGACTCTGCTCACCCGGCTCGCGGACGTCAACGGCGCGAAGCCGCAGGACTACCGCCGCATGGACACACTGTTCCACCTGTGCATCGCCGAGCTCAGCGGATCGAGCCTGCTGACGAGCGCCGCCGCCGACGCCCGGATGCGGCTCAACGACCTGCTCAACGCCATTCCCGTGCTGCCGAGGAACATTACGCACGCGGCGCGACAGCACGCCGCGATCGTGGAGTCGATCCTGGCAGGTGACGCCGACCGAGCCAGGCACGACGTCGCCGAGCACCTCGAAGGCACCGCGGCGCTGCTGCGGGGGTTCCTGGCCTGATCGCGCGCCAACGGACTGCTAGCCCACTGGCTGCCGGTCCGCGCGAGTGATCTCCGCGAAGTCGACGACCAGGCGGTCAGGGCCGCGCAGGTTCAGGTTGGACTTGTAGCTCAGGCCGTCGGGTGCCAGCTCAGGGCCGACCACGCGGCGCGCGACCTCGCCGATCGCGATCGTGGCCTCAAGCCTGGCCAGCGGTGCGCCGAGACAGAAGTGCGGTCCGGCCGCGAAGGCGAGATGGTTCGACGCGGCGCGCCGGATATCAAACCGGTCCGGCTCGGGGAAGACCGCCGGATCCCGGCCGGCTGCGGCCAGCAGCAGCATGACGAGCGACCGGTCCGGAGCGGTCACGTCGCCGCACTGGAGCGGGCCCTTGGCTACGCGCCCGGTGAGCTGGACTGGCGCGTCGTACCGCAGCGTTTCCTCGACCGCGCTGGCCGCCAGCTCAGGCTGTGCGCGCAGCAGCGCGAACTGATCCGGATGGCGCAGCAGCGCCAGGATCGCATTGGAGATCAAGCCGACGGTGGTCTCATGGCCGGCCACGAGCAGCAGTACGCAGGTCGCGATCAGCTCGTCCTCGGTGAGCTGGTCACCGGAGTCCTCGGCGGCGATCATCGCGGACAGCAGGTCCGGCTGAGGCCGGGCGCGCCGCAGCGCGATCAGCTCGCGGAAGTAAACCGCGAACTCGTCGCCGGCCAGGTCCGCCGCTTCCGCCCTGGCTTGCGCCTGTTCTGGTGCGACACCGAAGCCGGGCTGCAGCGAGTGCGCCAGCCTGGCCGACCAGCCGGCGAACCGCGGGTGGTCCGCCAGCGGCACGCCGAGCATCTCGGAGATGATCCGCACCGGCAGCGGGTACGCGAGCTGGCTGACAACCTCGAGCTGACCCGCGGTCGCCGCGGCCGACAGCAGTTCGTCGGTGATGACGCGGATCCGCGGCTCCAGCGTCGCGACTGTGCGCGGCGTGAAGGCCTTGGAGACTAGCCGTCGCAGCCGGGTGTGGTCAGGTGGGTCAAGCGACAGGAAGGATGGCCGGTCCCGCGCCCGCCGCCTGACAGCGGGGGCGAGCAGGGACATGCCCCGTTCGCTGCTCGCGCTCGGGTGCCGCAGCACCGCCCCGCAGTCGGCGTGCCGCCCGACGACCACGAGCGCGCCACCGAACTCGACGAACGGCGAGGCCTCCCGCAGCCGGCGCAGCACCGGATAGGGATTGGGCAGAGTCGCCGGGTCGGCCAGCTCGGTTAGTGCCTGTCGCTGAGGTGTGCTCATCTATCGGGCTCCGTGCTTGGTGGCGTCACGCTGGTGCGTCATCTGGCGAGCCGGTCGGGCGAGGGAACGGCAGCGCCACGGACGCCGGCCCGCTCGAACGCCCGCCGGGGCTCGGGAGCGAAGTAGCTGACCGGCTCGAGCAGCGGCCAGATCCGCCCCGCCGTGACCGCCGGATGATCCGCAGCCGGGTCGCTAGCGGGGCGAGCCGACGGCGACTCCGCGGCCGCGCGCTCGGGCATGGGCCCATCATGCCATCGTCTTGGACAAATCGACACAGGGCCCGCGCCCACGGTTGGGCAACTCTCGCATCCCTGGCATCCGGGACCTCTCTGTTCGCGATTGACTCGCGCCCGGCAGGGAACACTGCTGCGCGGCGCGCGGTTCACCCCAGCGCGTGGGCGGCCCAGACCTGTGATCCAGGCCATGTGGGGACCCGATTGCGGGCCCGGAACTAATTACGGCACAATGATGTTGTGAAAAACGTGGGACCGGTAGCCGCGACAAAAGGCGCCCGTGCGGACCCCCGCACGCGGGGTGGCGCTGCGCCAACGGCTGCCCCCATGTCCGATGTATCACGATCTGAGACTGGTACCAGGGGTCGGATCGCCCGGCTGATCCTCGAAAACGGTCCGGTGACGGCGGCTAGCCTGTCGGCCAGGCTGGGCCTGACTCCGGCAGCTGTTCGGCGGCACCTGGACAACCTGCTTGCCGACGGCATGATCGAGACCCGCACCGCGCGTGCGTACGGCAGCCGGGGGAGGGGCAGGCCCGCCCGGATGTTCGCCATCACCGACGCGGGCCGAAGCGCCTTCGAGCACGCCTACGACGACCTAGCAACGAACGCGCTGCGGTTCCTCGCTGAGACGGTCGGTCCGGGCGCGGTCGCTGAGTTCGCCCGGCGGCAGATCGCCGAGCTGGAGCGCAGATACCGGCCAGTCGTCGAGGCGGCAGCGCCGCAGGACCGGGTCAAGGCGCTCGCTGCCGCGCTATCAGCCGACGGCTACGCGGCCTCCGCGAGCACCCGCCCTGGTGCCGGCGGTGGCGACCAGCTCTGCCAGCACCACTGCCCGGTGGCGCACGTCGCCGCGCAGTATCCCCAGCTCTGCGAGGCGGAGACCGAGGCATTCGGCCGCCTGCTTGGCACCGCCGTGCAGCGCCTCGCGACCATCGCGCACGGCGACGGGATATGCACTACGCACGTCACGTCGCCAGCACTCGTGCATAACCGCACATCCATCAACGAGGCCGGAGGAATCTCCGCATGACCACGATTGCCCGTCCCGAGCTCGAAGGCCTGGACCGCTACAAGTTCGGCTGGGCCGACCCCGACACGGCTGGCGCCAGCGCGCGCCGGGGCCTGTCAGAGGAAGTCGTCCGGGACATCTCGGCGAAGAAGAACGAGCCGGAGTGGATGCTGGACCTGCGTCTGAAGGGGCTGAAGTTCTTCCAGCGCAAGCCGCTGCCGACCTGGGGCTCAGACCTGTCCGGGATCGACTTCGACCACATCAAGTACTTCGTGCGGTCGACCGAGAAGCAGGCGGCCAGCTGGGACGACCTGCCCGCGGACATCAGGAGCACCTACGACAAGCTCGGCATCCCGGAGGCCGAGAAGCAGCGCCTCATCGCCGGGGTGGCTGCGCAGTACGAGTCCGAAGTGGTCTACCACAAGATCCGCGCGGACCTTGAGGAGAAGGGCGTCATCTTCCTGGACACCGACACGGCGCTGAGGGAGCACCCCGAGCTGTTCGGTGAGTACTTCGCCACGGTGATCCCGGTCGGGGACAACAAGTTCGCCGCGCTGAACACGGCCGTCTGGTCCGGCGGCAGCTTCATCTACGTGCCGAAAGGCGTGCAGGTGGAGATCCCGCTGCAGGCCTACTTCCGTATTAACACCGAGAACATGGGTCAGTTCGAGCGGACCCTGATCATCGTCGACGAGGACGCCTACGTGCACTACGTCGAGGGCTGCACGGCGCCGATCTACTCCTCCGATTCGCTGCACTCGGCCGTGGTCGAGATCATCGTGAAGAAGGGCGCCCGCTGCCGCTACACGACCATCCAGAACTGGTCGGCGAACGTCTACAACCTGGTGACCAAGCGAGCCGTCGCGCACGAGGGCGCGACCATGGAGTGGATCGACGGCAATATCGGCTCCAAGGTC
>JASHOE010000232.1 GCA_030041275.1 Streptosporangiaceae bacterium | reverse complement strand
GCCTGGACGTCACAACGCGAGGAACGAACTAGCACGGAACTGGGGAGATGCCTGGTGACTTCTCCCCAGCTCGGCACCGCCATGTGCGTCACACGTCGTAGTACAGCTCGAACTCGTGCGGGTGCGGGCGCAGCCGGAGGGCGTCGATCTCGTTGGCGCGCTTGTAGTCGAGCCAGGTGTCGATGAGGTCGGAAGTGAAGACGCCGCCCTCGAGCAGGAAGTCGTTGTCAGTTTCGAGATTGGCGAGCACAGCCTCGAGCGAGCCTGGCACCTGCGGGATTGCTCTCGCCTCGTCCGGCGGCAGCTCGTACAGGTCCTTGTCGACCGGGTCCGGCGGCTCGATCTTGTTCTTCACGCCGTCCAGGCCCGCCATCATCATCGCAGCGAATGCAAGGTAGGGGTTGCAGGACGGGTCGGGAACCCGGAACTCCAGGCGCTTGGCCTTGGGGTTCGGCCCGGTGATCGGCACCCGGATACACGCGGAGCGGTTCCGCTGGCTGTAGACAAGGTTGACCGGCGCCTCGAAACCGGGCACCAGCCGGTGGTAGGAGTTCATGGTCGGGTTCGTGAAGGCGAGCAGCGACGGGGCGTGCCTGAGAAGGCCGCCGACGTAGTGCCGCCCGACGTCGGACAGGCCCGCGTAGCCGACCTCGTCATAGAACAGCGGCGCGCCGTCCTTCCACAGGCTCTGGTGGCAGTGCATGCCCGAGCCGTTATCACCGAAGAGCGGCTTCGGCATGAACGTCACAGTCTTGCCTGCGCCACGGGCGACGCTCTTGACCACGTACTTGTAGAGCATCAGCTTGTCGGCCATATGCAGGAGGGTGTCGAACTGGATATCGATCTCCGCCTGGCCTGCGGTGCCGACCTCGTGGTGCTGCATCTCGACGGTCACGCCCACGTCGATGAGCTTGCGGACCATCTCCGAGCGCAGGTCGGTGTAGTGGTCCATCGGCGGCACGGGGAAGTAGCCGCCCTTGTATGCCGGCTTGGCACCGAGGTTTCCGCCGGGCTCGTCGCGGCCGGTGTTCCAGGCGCCCTCGATCGAGTCGATGTGGTAGTAGCCCTGGTTCGGCCCGGTCTCGTACCGCGCCGAATCGAAGATGTAGAACTCCGCCTCGGGGCCGAAGTACACGGTGTCGGCGACGCCGCTGCCACGCAGGTAGTCCTCCGCCTTGCGGGCCACGTTGCGCGGGTCGCGCGAGTAGGGCTCGCCGGTCAGCGGGTCGTGGACGAAGAAGGTCAGATTCAGGGTCTTGTGGGACCGGAACGGGTCGAGCACGGCCGTGCTAGGGTCCGGCAGCAGCAGCATGTCCGACTCGTGGATCTGCTGGAATCCGCGGATCGACGAGCCGTCGAACATCCGGCCCTCGGTGAAAACGCCCTCGTCGAACGACTCAGCAGGCACAGTGAAGTGCTGCATCGTGCCCGGCAGGTCGCAGAACCGCACGTCGACGAACTGGACGCCCTCGACCTCTATGAACCGCAGAACCTCATCACCGCTGGTGAACATCCACTCTCCTTAAGGCGCAGCCGCGGTGTCGTGCCGCGGGCGCGGTGCGTGCGGCAGGCGGAGCGCTTTGCCGCCACCCCAGTACAACAATGCCCCTGCGGCGCCGCCCCGTCCTCCCGTACCGCGAACCGGCTGGCCAGGAGTGATCGCAAGCAGCCGGGGGGAGCCGTCTCGACGATAGCCGGGCACAGTTTCCTCATCGTGTCCCGGATGTTTCGCCAGTGTTACGCCCGGACCTGCGAGTCCGCGGCAGCCATCCCGTCAGTCCAGCATGCCAAACCCGGTCGGGCGCCGAGCCGGTGCCCCTAGCGAGCGGATACCTTTGACGCGTGAGTAACCAGCAGGCTGCCGCGGGCGGCGAGTTCTATCCCGGCCAGCACTTTGGCCTGCCGGAGTTCGGCAGCGGCTCGGTGGCCGGCTGGAGCCGGCGGTTCGGCGCCCTGCTGATCGACTGGGTCGCCTGCAGCGTGATCGCGCTCGCGTTCTTTTACCACCCGCACGCGGGGCACGCGGCGAACGTGTTCGTGGAGCCGCGACTGTGGACACCGGTCGTGTTTGGCGTCGAGGACTTCCTGCTGACCGCGCTGACGGGTTTCACCATCGGCAAGCGGCTGCTCGGCGTGCGCGTGGCGCGGCTCGATGGCCACCCGGTCGGCCTGTGGGCCCTGCCGCGAACCATTCTGCTCATGCTCGTTGTCCCGGCGCTCATGATGGATCGCGACCTGCGCGGGCTCCAGGACAAGGCAGCCGGAACGGTGGTCGTCAAGACCTAGCTAACGGATCCGCGGTCGCGGTGGTCGCGGCATCCGGCCTGTCCTCGGCACCGGGCCCTTCGGCATCTGCAGTTGCTGAGGCAGCGCGTTGAGCCGGAAGTTGAGCTCAGCAACCGCCTGGCCCTTGAGGTTCCGCGGCAACCTCATGATCTTCTTGTTGAGCTCCCTGATGGGGATCTGCCCTTCGCCGTCGCCCACCTGGAAGTCGTAGATCGGGATCTGGCTGGCGACCCGCGAGATACGCCGCTTCTCCGCACCCAGCAGGGCCGGCAGCCTGGTCGGGGAGCCCTCGCCGACGAGGATCACGCCAGGCTTACCGACAGTGCGGTGCACGACGTCCATGTTGCGATTGGCGGCGATGGCCGGGGTGGTCGTGAAGCCGCCGCGCAAGCTCTGCAGTACGGCCGCGGCCGCCCCCGGCTGACCCTCGATCGCCCTATACTGCGCGGATGTCGCGAGTCGGCCGAAAAGGAGCATGGCGGCCAGCAGCCCGAGGATGATGGCCAGCGGGATGAAGGCATAGATCAGACCCACGACCCAGCCGATGATGACGACCACGGCGGCGACTCCGACGCCGGCGAGTGCGACCAGCGGCAGCCCGCGGGGGTTCTGCTCGCGAATGACGCTCGCGACCATCCGGATCTGCCTGATCCGCCCCATCGATGCCGGGTCGGCGGGGTTGGACGCCGCTGCGCCTCGCTTGTTCACCATGATGGCGAGGATACCGGGCCAGACCGCCGTTCCATGGCCTGGCGGTAGAGCCGGCCAGCCCGGTACGACGAGCGGACCAGCGGCCCGGACTGCACACCGGCGAAGCCCAGCTCGGCGGCTTCGGTCGCCAGCTCGTCAAACTCCTCCGGTGGCACCCACCGATCCACCGGGTGATGACGCGCGGACGGCCGCAGGTACTGGGTAATCGTGAGCAGCTCGCAGCCCACCGCCCGCAGGTCGGCCATGGCCGCGGTGACCTCCTGCCGGCGCTCGCCCATGCCGAGGATGAGGTTGGACTTGGTGACCAGCCCGGCGGCCCTGGCGAGGCGGAGTACCTCTAGCGACCGCTCGTACCCGAAGCCAGGCCGGATCCTGCGGAAGATCCGCGGCACGGTTTCCAGGTTGTGCGCGAGGACTTCGGGCCGGGCCGAGAACACCTCGGTCAGCCGTTCCGGCTCGGCGTTGAAGTCGGGGATCAGCAATTCGACTCCGCAGCCAGGGACGACGTGATGAATCTCACGGCAAGTCTCGGCGTACAGCCAGGCGCCCCCGTCCGGCACGTCATCCCTGGCCACGCCCGTGACGGTCGCGTAGCGCAGGCCCATCGAGGCGACCGACCGAGCTACCCGCCGCGGCTCGTCGGTGTCGAGTGGCGCTGGCTTCCCGGTGGCGATCTGGCAGAAATCGCAGCGCCGGGTACACTGCTCGCCCCCGATGAGGAATGTAGCCTCGCGGTCTTCCCAGCACTCGAAGATGTTGGGACAGCCCGCCTCCTCGCACACGGTGTGCAGGCCCTCACGGCGCACGAGCCGTTTGAGCTCGGTGTATTCCGGACCAGTACGCAGCCTGGTCTTGATCCACGGGGGCTTGCGCTCGATGGGGACCTGGCTATTGCGTGCCTCGAGACGCAGCAGGCGGCGTCCGTCGGGTGCGAGTACCACGAAACCAGCCTAGTACGGCCAACCAGGGGCGCCGGCGCGCCGACCAGGCAGGCATGCGGCGGACACAGCGAGAAATCTCAAGCTGGGCTCAGGAAACACGGAGCTAAAGGTCAGGAAGACGATAGGAGCACCTCAGGGCGCAAGCCGAGTATCTAAGCGTAGGCAGCGGCCCGGACGAGGGTGGCCGCAGGCACACGACGAAAGCTCTCGAGGGGACGGATTTCCGATGAGCACGGCGTATGGCCCCGAATCCAACGACGACAACACACCGACTCAGGGGTGGTACGGCGCGGTGCCGCCGCCACCCCCGCCGCCACCGCCGGTTTGGCACGGCTATGGTGGCCCTCCGTGGCCCGGCGGCCCCGGCTATGGCTGGCCGGTGAAGCCAGGTGAGCGCCAGCCGAAGCGACGGCGGCGTCGCGTGGCGATCGCCGCGGGGGTGGCCACGGTGGCCGTCGCGGCGGGCGGGACCGCGTGGGCCGCATCGAGTTCTGGCGCGGCTGTCCTGAGCACGGCGCAGATCGTCAGCCAGACCGATCCTGGCCTGGTGGATGTCATCTCGACGCTCGGCTACCAGCACGGCACCGCCGAGGGCACGGGCATGGTGCTGACGCCGAATGGCGAGGTGCTGACCAACAATCACGTGGTGGCGGGAGCGACATCGATCAAGGTCAGGGATGTGGGTAACGGCCGGAGCTACGTAGCGAAGGTCGTGGGGTACAGCGACAGCAACGACGTGGCGGTGCTCCAGCTCACCGGTGCGTCAGGGCTCAGCACGGTGAAGACGGGGGACTCGGACGCCGTCCAGGTCGGCCAGCAGGTGGTTGCCATCGGAAACGCCGAGGGCAGGGACGGCACGCCGTCAGTAGCGACCGGGACGGTGACCGCGCTCGGCGCGACGATCACGGCGTCTGACTCGGGGTCAGGAACCACTGAGCAGCTCAGCGACATGATCCGCACCAACGCCGGCATCGAGCCAGGAGACTCGGGCGGTCCGCTCCTCAGCACCTCCGGCGTCGTCGTCGGGATGAACACCGCGGCGTCCACGGCTGGATCGCAGGTAGGCACGACGGCAGATGTGACGACGGCAGCTTTCTCCATCCCGATTGACAAGGCACTGTCGATTGCGGATCAGATCGAGGCCGGGCATTCCTCGGCGTCGGTGCACATCGGGGCGACCGCCTTCCTCGGCGTGGAGGTGTCAGCCAACGCGGGCGACGGATATGGGCAGGCGAGCGGCGTGACGATCGCGGGCGCGATAGCCGGCACGGCCGCCGCGAATGCCGGCCTGACCACGGGCGACACGATCCTGTCGGTCGGCGGTCACACCGTGAGCTCAGGCTCGGACCTGCAATCGATCATCGAGGGCTACCACCCAGGCGACAAGGTCACCGTCGTCTGGCAGGACGAGTTCGGGCAGACGCAGAGCACATCGGTGGCCCTGACCCAGGGCCCAACCGGCTGACCGGCGACGGCTAGCCAGCCAGAGGCGCCCCGCCGTCTCCGCCGGCGGGGCGCTTTGCTGCGTGCCGTGCCGCAGTCCGTCCCTGGCGACGTCAGCGCGCGCTGCCGAGTCACGGTCCTCGCCTTGAGTACCCTTGACCGCATGCCGAGCAAGTTTGATCCGCCGTCAGGAACGCGGGATTTTCTCGCCGCCGACGTAGCGCGGCGCGAGCATGCGTTCGCGGTGATCAAGTCGGTGTTCGCAAGCTACGGCTTCGAGCCGCTGCAGACGCCAGCGTTCGAGCGGCTGGATGTGCTGCTGGGCAAGTACGGCGACGAGGGCGACAAGCTGATCTTCAAGATCCTGCGGCGTGGCGAGCACGAAGCGTCGGGCGAGGCAGACCTGGCATTGCGGTACGACATGACCGTGCCGCTGGCCCGAGTGGCTGCAGCCTACGGAAGCCAGCTGCCGACGCCGTATAAACGGTATGCACTCGGCCCGGTGTGGCGGGCCGATCGGCCCGGCCGGGATCGCTATCGCGAATTCGTCCAGTGCGACCTCGATACGCTCGGGTCGCCGTCGCTGGTGGCAGACGCGGAGACGGTGGCCGCGCAGCACGATGCGCTGGCGGCGCTCGGGCTGACCGACTTCACCATAGAGCTGAATTCACGCCGGGTTCTGGCTGGCCTGCTCGACGCCTTCAGCATCCCGGCCGAGGTTGGCCCCGGAGTGCTCATCTCGCTGGACAAGCTGGACAAGCTGGCGCCCGCTGCGGTCGTCCAGGAGCTCGTTAACGAGCGCAGCTTGGCAGCAGGGCAGGCAAGCGAGCTGGTGACGACCCTCACTGCGGCCGACGCAGCCGACCGGCTGCGGGTGGCGCTGTCGAGCACCGACGAGGGAACCGCCGGCCTGGACGATGTCGACACGCTGCTGTCGCTCCTGTCCGGCCAGGCGCCTGACGGCCGCATCTCGTTCACGCCGCGGATGGTGCGCGGGCTCAGCTACTACACGGGGCCGATCTGGGAGGTCGTCGCCGAGGGAGTGACCGGATCTCTCGGCAGTGGCGGCCGGTACGACCACCTGATCGAGCAGCTCGGCGGGCCGGATCTGCCGGGTACTGGCGCATCGATCGGAGTCGAGCGAATCCTGACGCTGATGCCCGGTGCGGATGCTGCGCCATCGGCGCGCCTCGACGTGGCCGTCACCATGCTTGCGCCGGATCTTGCCGCGCGGTCGTTCGGCTTCGCCGCGGCCGGTCGATCCGCAGGTCTGCGCTCCAGCGTCTACCTGGGATCCTCGGGCAAGCTCCGCACCCAGCTGAAGTGGGCCAACGACAGCGGCGCGCGATGGTGCGTTATCTACGGCGAGCAGGAACAGCAGGCTGGGGTGGCCACCGTGCGCGACATGCGCACGGGCGAGCAGGCCAAGGTTCCGGTGGCGGACCTGGCCGGGTACCTGGCAGCGACGGCGCGTGCGGACGGCTAACGAGCGGTGCCGAAGCCGGGCTTGATGACGGAGCCGGATTGGCATGCCAGCCTGCCCGGTGTCGTCGTGTCCGCCGCCGGGCTGATCGGCGACGGCGCAAGGCGGGTGCTGGTGGTCAAGCCGAACTACCGTGACTACTGGACGCTTCCGGGCGGGGTCTGCGAGTTCGGTGAAGCACCACAGGACGGCTGCGCTCGCGAGGTCGCCGAGGAGATCGGAATGGCGCTGCCCGTCCGCCGGCTGCTCGCAATCGACTGGCGACCGCCGCTGCCGATCTACGGATCAGGGGCGCGGCCCAGCTTGCACTTCATCTTCGACTGCGGTGTGCTTGCATCGCTGGCTGGCGTGCGGCTGCAAGCGGAGGAGCTGGACGACTGCCGGTTCGCGACAGAGTCGGAACTCGCCTCGCTGCTACCGGCGACGACGCTGCCGCGCGTGCTGGCTGCGGCGGCCGCGCTGTCATCCGGCTGCGCCCGGTACGTCCCCGAGGCGGCGAGCGGCTAGCGTGCGGCTCAGGCCGTCGGGACGGCTGACGGCACGCCCTCGCTGCGGGTGACGCTGACCGCGCCGAAGGCGGCAGCGAGGTGGCGCTCTGCAGCCGGCAGCACGTCGGTGACACTGATCGGGCTGCCGGCCTCGGCAGAGAGCGAGGTGACCGCGGCATCACTGATGCCGCACGGCACGATCCGGTCGTACCACGACAGGTCGCAGTCGCAGTTCAGGGCGAAGCCGTGCATCGTGACACCGCGCGCCACGCGCACGCCGATCGCGGCGATCTTGCGGTCCGGTCTGCCAGACCGGCCAGGCAGCCAGGCCCCGCGACGGCCGTCGACGCGACCGGCGTGCACTCCGAACTCTGCGCAGGTGCCGATCAGCGCGTCTTCCAGCGCGCGCACGTACGCGACGACGTCGATCGGCTCACTGAGCATGACGATCGGGTAACCGACGAGCTGGCCCGGGCCGTGCCAGGTGATGTTGCCGCCGCGGTCGACGTCGATGACGGGTGCACCGGGATCGGCAACCGGGCGGTCCAGAGGCGTGGTGCGCTTGCCCGCCGTGTAAACCGGAGCGTGCTCGAGCAGCAGGCATGTATCTGGGATCTCCTCGCGCACACGCCGCTCGTGCACCTGCCGCTGTAGCTCCCACGCGTCGAGGTAATCAACCGTGCTGACGCCCAGGCCTAGCCGGGCGAATACCAGCTCACCGTGCACGCTCGCCAGCTTAGCGCCGACGCTGGTTGGCGCCGCCACCGGCAGAAACGCGATATAGCTTGACGATCGGACGCGATAGTACTTATCGTCATCATGTCGAAGCAGGCCAGCATCGTGGCCACCCGCTGGGGCGGTGGCGACGGCTGGGCCGGCCAGCGCGGGGACGAGGGGACGGACGCCCGTGGACGCGATGGAGACTCTCGCGGCGCTCAGCACGCCGGCCGGCCACGCTGATCCATATCCGTACTACGCACAGCTGCATGAGCACGGGGAGGCTATCCGGGTCGGACCCGGCGGCGTCATCGTCATCGGCTACGACGCCATCAGCGCAGTCCTGCGAGATACCGGTTTTCGGCCGGGCGATGAGGCTGTCTGGGACCAGGTCTTTCCGGACTGGCGGACGCAGCCGGTGCTCGTGCAGGCCTCGGACTGGCTGCTCAACATTCACGGCGCCAACCACGCGAGGATCCGGAGCCTGTTCGCCCGCGCCTTCACCGCGCGCCGGGTGGCCGGCCTGCAGCCGGCGATCGAGGCGATGGCCGAGGACCTGCTGGACGCGATGGCTGATCGAGGCGCCGACGGGTCGGCGGTGGAGTTCATGCACGACTTTGCCTTCCTGCTTCCGGTCACGGTGATCTGTGAGCTCATCGGGATCCCCGAGGCGGACCGGGAGGGCTTCCGGCCCATGGCACGCGACCTGGCCGGCATCTTTGAGCTGAGCGATCCGGC
Organism: Streptosporangiaceae bacterium; assembly: GCA_030041275.1. GTDB lineage: Bacteria > Actinomycetota > Actinomycetes > Streptosporangiales > Streptosporangiaceae > JAJYUU01. The sequence goes on along the minus strand of JASHOE010000232.1, from coordinate 4,361 downwards.
GAACATGCCTGCTATCAACGCGGCCGCCGTCGAGCTCCTCGCCTATTTCACCGGGCTCGCCAGGGTCCGCCGGGCCAGCCCGCGCGACGACCTCATCAGCGACCTGCTGGCCATCAGCGACGAGGCTGACGGCCGGCTGACCGACGGCGAGCTGCTGCACAACATGACGCTGCTGCTCGTCGCCGGCTTCGAGACCACGACGAACCTGCTCGGCAACGGGCTCCAGGTCGTGCTCACCCAGCCTGCGATCGGCGCGCTCGTCCGGGACGGGTCGGTGGCGGTCGCAGCCTTCGTCGAGGAGGCCCTGCGCTATGACTCGCCCGTGCAATTGACCTCCCGCGTGGGGTATGAGACCAAGATCGGCGGCGTGGCGATTGCCGACGGCGAGGACGTCACGACGCTGATCGCTGCCGGCAACCGGGATCCGCGGCGGTTCGCCGAGCCCGACGCGTTCAATCCCCGGCGATCGGACGGCGGCCCGCTGAGCTTCGGCGGCGGCGCGCACTTTTGCATCGGCGCGGCGCTCGCAAGGCTGGAGGCTGCGGTGGCCTTCCCCCGGCTGCTTGGCCGGTTCCCCCGGATCGCTCCGGCCGGCGAGCCGGTGCGCAGGAATACGTTCCTGCTTCGCGGCTACGACGAGCTGCCGGTGACGGTCCGCTAGTCACCGCCGCCGCGCCCGTCCCGCATGATGGGGGTATCGCCGGGCACAAGCCACCTCGCGTGCCGGGCTGACCTGGAGGTGCATGCGATGCTGGACACCGAGGAGCTGCGCCGCATGAGCCCGCAGGAACGGCTGTGGCTCAGGCAGGCGCTCGCCGAGTTCGACGCGCCTGACCCGGCGTCGCGGAGAGCAAGCGAGCGACGCCGCGCCATCCTCCTGGCGGCAGTGATCATCTGCTGCGTGGTGCTGGCGGTCTGGACTGGAGTGCTCGCGGCGACGCTGCCGCGTTACTACCGGGCAGGCGGCTGGCGCGGTGCCTGGGTCGGCTTTGACATCGGCTTGCTGCTGACGTTCGCCGCCACCGGCTGGGCGGCCTGGCGGCGCCGCCAGGTCCTCATCATCTGCCTGGTAGTGCTAGCGACGCTGTTGTGCTGCGATGCGTGGTTCGACGTGGTGCTGGACGCGCGCACGAGCGGATTCGCGCTCAGTCTGGCGTCGGCTGTGGTCATCGAGCTACCACTCGCGGCCGTCGCGATCCTGGGGGCGCGACGGCTGCTGCGGATCAGTAACGCAGTGCTGCAGCGGTACCAGGGACAAAGCGGCCCGGTGCCGCACCTGCGAGACATGCCGCTGACGGGCGTCAACCGCGGTCGTCCGCTGACCGATCTGCTGACCGAGCCGGAGGCGCACTGTCCCGTGCCGACGCCGTCCGGCGGGCCTGGCGGCGCGCCCGCCGGGTAGCCTTGCCATGCCGCGGGCGAAGGGCCTATTCGGCCGGGCGATCCTCGCCAGCGGCGCCGACGGCTGACCCGGTCGCCATGGTGGCGCGGTTCGCGGCGTGCTCCCATTCGGGCCGTGGCCAGGCGGCGACCTGCTGCCGATCAGTCCGCTCGAGGCAGTCGCCGCCGGGGCCGGGCAGGACGTGCCCGTGCTGGCCGGCACCACGGCGGCGGAGTTCACTGCGGTCGCCCGCATGGGGCCGGCCGTCCCCGATCAGGCCACGCTGCTGCACGCGCTGGCGGCCCTCGGACTGCCCGGCGACCGCGCGCGAGAATATGCGTCCGCTGATGCGGACCAGGACCTCGCTACCGTGCTGGGCCATGCCATTCGGACCGCACGGTCCGGATTCCGGTCGTGCAATTCGCGGAAGCCCGTGCGGGTGCGGCAGCGAAGACCTACCTCTATGAGTTCCGCTGGCGATCGCCTGCCATGCTCGGCGCCGCTCACTGCGTGGACCTGCCGTTCGCCTTCGACTTGCTGGACGCCGACGGCGTGGCCGCAGTAGTGGGGACGATCCGCCGCGACAGTTGGCGACATGGTCCATCGCGGCTGGGTCGAGTTCATCAGCACCGGCGCACCAGGCTGGCCTGGATATCGACCGGGACAGCGAACGACCATGCTTTTTGACACCGTCAGCCGCGTGGCGGGCGATCCGGTCCGATCGATGCGGGATGTCTGGGCCGGGATCTAGCTGGTCCGGTCCCGGGTAGCGGCGACCAGCGCGCGCCCGATGGTCGGGTAGTCGAACCCGAAGCCCGCCTGCTCGAGCCGAGCCGGGTGCACCCGGCATGAGCCAAGCAGCTCGCTGGCAAGTTCACCAAGCGCGAGCCGCACCGCCCAGGCAGGGATCGCGAGCGGAGCTGGTCGGTGCACCGCGGCGGCGAGGGCGCCAGTGAACTCGGCGTTGGTGGCTGCCCGTGGCGCGGTCAGGTTGACCGGCCCGCTGAAGTCGGCGCGGTCGAGCAGGAAGCTCACTGCGCGGACGTGATCGGCGATGCTGATCCAGCTGAGGTACTGAGTGCCCGGACCGATCCGCGCGCCAAGGCCAAGGCGGAACGACGGCAACAACGGCCGCAGCAGCCCGCCACGGCCGGACAGCACGACACCGGACCGCAGGTGCACGACGCGGAGGCCGGCCGCAGCGGCCGGCTCGGCTGCCGCCTCCCAGTCCCGGACAAGGGTGGCCAGGAACCCAGTCCCGGCGGCCGCCGTCTCGTCGACCGCCCTGTCGCCCGTCTCGCCGTACCAGCCGATGGCTGATCCCGCTAGCAACACCCTGGGCGCGTTGGCGGCCGCGAGCAGAGCACGGACCAGTGCCTTCGTGCTGCCGATCCGGCTGGAGCGAAGGAGCTGCTTGCGCGCGGCGGTCCACCGGCCGCCTGCGACTGGCGCCCCGGACAGGTGCACGACAGCGTCGACAGACCCGAGCGCGGACCAGCGCAGCCCCCCGTCGGGCGCAGCGGGGTCCCAGCGAGCCTCGTCGGCAGTGGCGGGCGCCCGGCGGACAAGCCGCACCACGTCGATGCCCCGGCCGCGCAGGTGGTAGGCGAGCGCGGTGCCAATGAGGCCGGAGGAGCCGGTGATCACGACCCGCATGCAGTCTCCAGGAGGCTGGCGACCTAGGCTATAGGCCGAGCTCGGTCTCGAACGCGCCTTCCTCGAGCCGGTCCTTGATGGTAAGCAGGAACCGGGCGGCGTCGGCGCCGTCGACGAGCCGGTGGTCGTAGGTGAGCGCCAGGTAGACCATCGACCGCACGGTGATGACCTCACCAAGGGTGACGTCTTCTACCACGACGGCCCGCTTCACCACCGTGCCGGTGCCAAGAATCCCGACCTGCGGCTGATTGATGATCGGGGTGTCGAACAGCGCTCCCCGGCTGCCAGTGTTGGTCAGGGTGAACGTTCCGCCGGCCAGTTCGTCGGGACTGACCTGCCCCGCTCTGGTGCGCCCCGCGAGATCGGCGATCTTGCGGGCGAGGCCGCCGATGTTGAGGTCGCCAGCGTTCCTGATCACCGGCACCATCAGACCGCGCTCGGTGTCCACGGCGATGCCGAGATGCTCGGCGTCGTGGTAAGTGACCTGCCCCGACGCGGTGTCGATGACCGCGTTCAGCTTGGGATGCACCTTGAGCGCCTCGACTGTGGCCAGGGCGAAGAACGGCAGGTAGGACAGCTTGACGCCCTCGCGCGCCTCGAAGGCCGCCTTCGCGCGGTCGCGCAGCCTCGCGATCGCCGTCACATCGGCTTCGACCACGGTGGTTAGCTGCGCAGACGTCTGCAGCGACTCGATCATCCGCTGCGCGATCACCTGCCGGGCGCGAGACATCCGCTCGGTGGTGCCGCGCAGGCTCGACGGCACCACCGCTGGTCGCTGCGGCCGGCCTTGATCGGACGTGGCTGCGGCAACAGCAGCGGTCGGGGCGGACCGGGCAGCCGCGATGGGCCCCGGAGCCTCAGCCGACGGGCCTAGCTGCGTCGCGGATGCCGGCGGCGCGGCTGCTGGTGGCCTGGCTGCCGCGGCTGCTGGCTGCCGCTGCCGGGCGGCGGCGTCGAGCACGTCCTGCTTCCGGATCCGGCCGCCCACGCCGGTCCCGGTGACCGTCGCCAGGTCGATCGCGTGCTCGGCCGCCAGCTTGCGCACTAGGGGCGTCACGTACGGAGCCTCGGCGCCGTCGGCCAGCTCATTTGCCTGGCCGTTATCAGATTCGTACTCGGCAGGCTGGTAGGCCGCTGGCGCCTGGGCGGGTTCGGGCTGGGCCGGCGGCGCGGGCGGCTGATAGCTGGCAGGCGGCTGATAGCTGGCAGGCGGCTGATAGCCGGCTGCCGGTGGATATGTCTGGGTGGGAAGGTCGGCTGGGACCCGAGCCGCGGGCGCGGCTGCCTGCTCGGCAGCCGCGGGCTCGGCCGCAGGCGGCGGCTC
>JASHOE010000231.1 GCA_030041275.1 Streptosporangiaceae bacterium | reverse complement strand
CCCATGACCGTCGCACCATCGGGCTGCGGGTTCAGCACAACCCCGCGCAGCATCGCGACCGGCTCAGTCACCGACCCCAGCGCCTGGACGCCCAGGGTGTCCGTCAGCGAGTGCCTGGCACGCCGCTGGACATCGCTCGGCAGCGCGCCGAAGTCAATCTCCCGCACCAGATCGACGAGCTGGGCGGTGAGATCCGCTGGGAGTTCGAGCTTCGCGGATGGATTACCTGTCAGTGTCGTCTGGTCAGCCATCGAGACGCGTCCTTTGCCCTTCGATCGCCGGGGTGCTCGTCCGTTATTACTCTATCGTCAGGATGTTGATACAACCAGATGAGATGACAGCGGCTGTAAGTTATGTTCACCTGACGTGAGCCCACGGCCCGAAGTAGGGTCCGAGGTTCGCTGTGCATGCCACCTGGCGCACGTTTTTGGAGGACGGCCATGACCGACAGCACGCTGCCTCTGCCGCTGTACCACCAGGTCGCGGGAATCCTGCGGCAGCGGATTGAGGAGGGTATCTACCCGGTCGGCGCGCGGCTGCAGTCCGAGGATGAGTTCGCGGCCGAGTTCGAGGTCAGCCGCGCGACGGTGCGGCAGGCCACCGGGGAGCTGGTGATGGAAGGGCTGATCGTCCGCAGCCAGGGCCGCGGCACGTTCGTTGCCGACCCGCCGCCCGGCAGGTCCGTACTGCAGCAGCGTTTCCGCGGCTCCCTGAGCGAGCTCATCGCCGAATCCCACCGGGCTGGGACCCGGGACATCGAGGTGGAGCACGACGCACAGTTCCCGGCTTACGTCGGCAAGGCGCTGCAACTGGCCAAGTCGGAGGGGACGATCGTCCGGCGGACTCGGATGATGGACGGTGAGCCGTTCTCCTACACGGTCAGCTACCTGCTGCCCGAGATCGGCAAGAAGGCCGCCAGCGCCTCCGGACTGCGCCGCAAGGCGCTGATGGAGCTGCTGACTGAGCACGGGGTGTCGCTGAGCAGCGCCACCCAGTCGATTCGCGCGCAGCTTGCCGACCCCGAACTGTGCGCCCGCATCGACGCGGAGCTGGGCGCTGCGGTGCTGTATGTTGAGCGCCTCGTGCATGACACCGCAGGGACGCCGGTGGAGTTCGTCCGGTCGTGGTACCGCGGCGACCGGTACGAGTACACGGTGACACTGGACATCGATCCCGGCTCCCAGGCCGGCCCCTACGTCAACCTGGCCTGACTGATGGCAGCCGGGACGGAGCCTCCCGGCCAGGAGCTGGCGGGCAAGGTCGCAGTGGTGACCGGCGCGGCCACCGGCATCGGCCGGGCGATCGCCGCCGAACTAGCCCTAGCCGGCGCCAGCGTCGTGGTTGCCGACGTGCGCGGGGCGGCGGAGGCCGGCCGGTCGCTCGCTGACGCCGGCGCCGCCGCGATCGGCGTGGCCACCGACGTGACGTCGCCCGAGGCGCTTGCCGCGCTGGCAGCAGCGACCGCGGAGGCATTCGGCGGCGCTGACATCCTGGTCAACAACGCCGGGATCTTTGGCACGCTGGAGTTCCGGCCGTTTACCGAGATCCCGCTGGCCGAGTGGCACCTGGTGATGGACGTCAACGTGCTCGGTTGCTTCCTCGCCGCCAGGGCGCTGGTGCCCCAGATGCGCGAGCGGGGCGGCGGCCGCATCATCAACATCGGCTCGACATCGCAGTTCAAAGGGACGGTGGGCCTCGCCCACTACTCGGCGTCCAAGGGCGCGGTCGCTGGGCTCACCCGCGCGCTAGCCCGCGAGCTGGGCCCCGACGGCATCCTCGTGAACCAGGTGTCGCCGGGGTTCACCATCTCCGACGGGGTGGCCAAGCACCTCGAGAGCTTCGCAGTCATGCACGCCCGTGCTGCGGGCGCCCGCGTACTGCGTCGCGACATGGTTCCGTCCGACATCGTCGGCGCGGTGCGGTTCCTGGCCGGACCGTGGGCCGAATTCATGACTGGGCAGGACCTCGTCGTCGACGGCGGCGCCGTCTTCCACTGACCAGAACCGACCGCGGGCCAAAGAGTGGCGGTCACCGGCAGCCGTAGCTGACGTAAGCCGCTGGTCGACTCAGCTGGGCCGCGGGATCGCGTCCAGCGGCAACGCGATCCCGCCAACTAGGTCGCGCGCGTCGAACTGGTCATCGATGTGGCGCAGCGCGGCGAACAAGGCGTCGGCCTGCGCGCGGTCCATGAGCACCGAGCGGGCGCAATCGGCGAACTTTGCCTCGATCTCCGCCCAGCTCATCGGGTGTTGCGGCGAACCGGTCGGGGCGTACACCCGGGCGGTGCGGGACTCCCCCGCCGCCGTCGTCGCGGTGACCTCCACGTAACCGATCTCGCCCGGCGCCTCGCCAACACCGCCCTGGGACTTGTCGCTCTGGTTGCAGGCCGAGTCCTCAACCACCTCGATGCCCGGATACAGCGCGGCGATCTGCGGTCGCGCGACGGCCGCGTCGGTGAACGTGCCGAGCGTCACCTCGCCGTCCAGCAGGGCGGTCGCGCACGCGTACGGGGCGGAGAACTTACCTTCCAGCCCGGTGGCTGGCCGCTGGTAGGGCAGCTGCGAGAACGCGCCAGGCGGCATCCGGCAGGTCAGGCCGGTGATGTTCCCGACCCCCAGCTCGCGGCGAAGCTGCAGGACCGCGTCGATCGCCCGGTGCGTAGCCCAGCAGCAGGGGTATTTCTTCAGCGACACACCGGGGCTGACGAACACCCAGGGGACGCCGAGCGCCGGCGCGATCAGCGCCGGATCGGAACGCTCGTCACCGTAGAGCGCCAGGTAGCCGCGGGGGATCTCCAGGATCGACGGGTTCGCTGTCCAGCCGACCGAGGCGAGCTCCACCGCGACCAGCGCCGAGCGCGCCGCCCAGCCCGAGTGCAGCGGCTTGGTCATCGTGCCGAAGTTCCGCTGCATGCCCGCCGACAGCGACGCAGCGATGCCGATCGCGGTGCAGATCTCGTCCTCGGTCAGGTTGCGTGCCTTCGCCAGTGCGGCGACCGCGGAGAACAGCGTCAGCGTCCCGGTGGCATGGAAGCCCCGGTGGTAATGGGCCAGGCCGATGCCGCGGGCGATCTGGCCACCTACCTCGAACCCGGTGACATACGCGGTGATCAGTGTCTCCCCGTCGAGGGCGGCCGGCTCCTGACAGGACAGCAGGGCCGCCAGGATTGGCGCGCTCGGGTGCGCCGGGTACAGGGTCGTTACCTCGTCGTAGTCAAGCGCGTGCCCAAGCGTGCCGTTGAGCATGGCGGCGACCTCGGGTGTCGCGGTGACACCCCACCCGATCACCGGCGCGGGGCCGGGCGCGGGGTTGCGCTTGAGATAAGCGCGCAGTGGCGGGACGACGTCGCCGCCGCTGCCGGCCAGGAAGACGGCCACGGTGTCCGCGATCGTCTTGCGGGCCGCCTCCCTGACCTGCTCGGGGATCGACGCGAATGTGGTCGCCCCGATGAATTGCGCTACTGCGCGGGTCGCCCCGTCACCGTCCACGACATGCTCTCCCTCAGGCTCGCGGGTCACGGTACAGCCCGACCGTGATCCCGGCAATCAATGCACGGACGTCGCGCTCCTTGTCGATGTGCCGCAGCGCGGCGAAGAGCGTGCCGGACTGCGCGGCGTCCATCAGCACCGACGCGCAGCACGTTTCGAATTTGGCAGCGATCTCAGGCCAGCCCATCGGATGGTCGGCCGAGCCGCTCGGGGCACGCACCCGGACCGCGACGGTCCGTCCGGCGGCGGTGGTTGCGGTGGCCTCGACGTAACCGTCGTTGACATCGCCGGTCACCGGGCCGTCCCCGAGGCAGGCCGGATCCTCGCGTACCTCGATGCGCGGGTACAGCGCGGCAATCTGCGCCCGGTTAACCGCCGCGTCGGTGAACGTGCTGAGGCTGACCTCCCCGTCCAGCAGCGCGGCCGCGCACGCGTACGGGGCGGAGAACTTACCCTCCAGCGCCGTGCCCGGCCGGCTGTAGGGCAGCTGCCGCAGACCGCCGGGCGGCACTCGGCAGCTCAGTCGGGTAATCTGCCCGGCCCCCAGCTCGGCGCGCAAGGCCAGGACAGCATCAATAGCCCGGTGGGCGGCGTAGCAGCAGGGATATTTCTTCAGCGCAACCCCGGGGCTGACGAACACCCAGGGAGCAGGGCGCTCCAGTGCAAGCACATCCGGATCGGAACTCCCGTCCCCGTACAGCTCGAGGTAGCCGCGGGGCACCTCGAGGATCTGCTGGTTCGCGGTCCACCCGACGGATGCCAGTTCGACCGCGACCAGCGCCGAGCGTGCCGCCCAGCCCGGGTGCAGCGGCTTGGTCATCGTGCCGAAGTTGCGGGTCATCCCGGCGGACAGGGACGCGGCGATGCCAATCGCGGTGCAAATCTCGTCCTCGCCCAGACGGCGCGCCTTGGCCACGGCGGCTACCGCGGCGAACAGCGTCAGCGTCCCGGTCGCGTGCCAGCCCCTGAGGTAGTGGGCCAGGCCGATGCCGCGGGCGATCTGGCCGCCGGCCTGGAACCCGGTGACGTACGCGGTGATCAGCGTCTCCCCGTCGAGGGCGGCCGGCTCCTGACAAGACAGCAGGGCCGCCAGGATCGGCGCGCTCGGGTGCGCGGGGTACAGGCTGGTCGACTCGTCGTAGTCAAGCGCGTGCCCAAGCGTGCCGTTGAGCATGGCCGCAACTTCGGGCGCCGCAGTGACGCCCCACCCGATCACCGGCGCGGGGCCGGGCGCGCGGTTGCGCTCGAGGTAGGCACGCAGCGACGGAACGACCTCGCTTCCGGCGGCGGCGAGCATGACAGCCACGGTGTCCGCGATCACCTGCCGGGCTGACTCACGAACCTGCCAGGGGATCGAGACGTAGCTGGTTGACCGAACGAATCGCGCCACCGCGCGCGTCGCCCCATCAGCCGTCACGGCCTCGCCTCTTCCTCAGTCCGGACCGTACCGACAATGCATGGTCATCTTATCTGGTCATCTTGACGGCCTTACGAATTTTTTCATAGCCTAGCCCTCGGCCGGGTCAGCCAGCGTGCCAGCAGCACGCTCACGGGCCCTGATAGGAGCTCCATGTCGTTCCCGGACATCGCAGCTACGGCGCGGGCCCTCCTGTCAGGTGCCCCCGAGCTCTCGCTGGCCGAGAGCGCCTGCCGCTCGCTGCTGGCGGGCGTCGTCCCGTTCGGGACGACGATCGAGGCGGCCGGGGTCACCGAAGCGCTGGTCGCCGCCGCCGAGACCGGGTATCCCGTCGTCTGCAAGCTGCTGGACCCGGCGGTGCCGCACAAAACCGAGTTCGGCCTCGTCCGCGCCGGGATCGCGGACCCCGACGAGCTCGCTCGCTGCGCCGCGGAGCTGCTGACCCGCGGCGAGCAGCTGGGGCTGACCAGCCCGGTGCTCAGCGTGCAGCAACAGCTAGCCGGCGTGGAGCTGGCCATCGGTATCTACCGGGACCCGCTCGGGGCGGTCGTCATGGTCGCGACCGGCGGCACCCTGGTGGAGCTGCTCGCCGATGCCGCCCGCGAGATGGCGCCCGTATCGCCGGAGCAAGCCGCCGATATGATCGCGAGCCTGAAGACCGCCGCGTTGCTGGCCGGGCACCGCGGCTCGGCGGCGCTGGACGCCGACTCGCTCGCCAAGCTGATCGCGACGGTCAGCGAGCTGGCCGTCGCCGTGCCCGAGCTCGCCGAGCTCGACCTGAACCCAGTGTTTGTCTCCGAGGCCGGCGTCCACGCCGCGGATGCGCGGTGCGTGCTGCGGCCGGCACCCGCCGCTGGCAGCGCGGACCTGTACGGCGGCCTGACGCAGTTCGTGTCGGCCCGTCGCATCGCGCTCATCGGAGGCAGCCGGGACCGCCTAAAGGTCGGCGGCCTGCTCGCCCACTACCTGCGCAAACACGGCTTCGATGGCGACCTGATCGTGGTCAACCCGAATGGCGCCCAGGTAGCCGGCGCTCGGGTCGTCGCCCGTGTCGCCGAGATCACCGAGCCAGTGGACCTGGCCTGCATCGCGGTGCCGAGCAGCGCCGTTGCCTCGGCCGTAGCTGACTGCGTGACCGCCGGGATCCCCAACGGGGTCATCTACTCGGCCGGGTTCGCCGAGTCCGGCGAGGCCGGACGGCGGGCGCAACAGCAGCTCCTGGAACTGGCCGGCGGCCGGTTCCGGTTCGTTGGGCCGAACTCAATGGGCGTGGCAGCGCTGCACCACCAGTTGCTGGCCACGTTCGGGATGGCGCTGGAGGCCGACAGCTTCCGGCGCGGCTCGGTGGCCTTCATTTCCCAGAGCGGCTCGATCGCCAGCGCGCTGTTCAGCCGCGCCGAGGAGCTGGAAGTGGCCTTCAGTCACTGGATCAGCGTGGGGAATGAAGGCGACCTCGGGGTCGAGGACTTTCTCGCCTATGCCGCAGGCGATCCGGACTGCGGGGTCATCTGCCTGTTCGTCGAGGTGATCCGCCGCCCGGAGGCGTTCGCGGCGGCGGCAGCGATCGCGCGCGCGGCCGGCAAACCGGTCATCGCCTACAAGACGGGCTGGACCGAGGGCGGCCGGGTGACCACCGCCTCCCATACCGGCGCGATGGCCAGCCCGGACGTGGTGTACTCCGCGTTCTTCCGCCGTCACGGGGTGCTCCGGGTCGACGACCTGCAAGACCTGTTCCCGGTGGCCGCGGCCCTGGGCACGGCGGGCGGCGCGGCCGGACCGCGGGTCGGGATCGTGTCGATGTCCGGGGGTGCCTGCTCCATCCTGGTCGACTGCTGCGAGTCCCTCGGCCTGCAGGTGCCGCCGCTCAGCGCGCAGCTGCGGGCTGCGCTGGATGAGTTCCTGCCGTCCTACGCGACGTCCAGGAACCCAGTGGACGTCACCGCCTCCGGGATCCAGCAGCCCGAGCTGGTCACCGATTCGGTGCAGCTCCTCCTGGCGTCCGGCGAGGTGGATCTCGTTCTAGTCCAGCTCGGCACCAACGCGGATCCATCCGCTGCAGTGATGGCGGATAAATTGGTTCAAATGCATTTTGAGAACCCGCTACCCTTCCTTATCGGTCGGCTCGGCGCCCGCTCTCTGGCGCCCGCAGCCATCCAGACGTACGCCGCGGCCGGGATCCCGGTGTTCGCCTGGCCGGGCCAACTCGCCTCGGCAGCCGCCGCGGCAGTGAATTTCGGATCCCTCCGGCAGGCTCCGCCTGATCCGGACGGATAAACCAGACTGTTATCAAAGTGAGCCCCGAGTTGTATGGTCATATGACTGTCCGTACGCTATGAAATCGTATATACCAGGGTGGACCAGTGCGCATGAGCCCAGGGCCATCGGCCCGTGACCGTAACTACGGGGGCGTGATGACTGCCGCCGCACTCGCCGGGGCGCCGAGTCCCGCCGCGGACCTGCTATCGGTCGTAGATCTCAGCTGTGAGATCCAACTTGCTACCGGTTCTATCCGCCCGGTCGACAACGTTTCTTTCACGCTGGGCCATGGAAAGACGCTCGGAATTGTCGGTGAGTCCGGCGCTGGCAAGTCCATGCTCGCACGCGCCATCATGCGAACGATCCCCGGCAACGCGACGCTCACCGGCGATGTCGTGCTCAACGGCGAGAAAATTTCAGCGCTGCCAAAAAAGGAGCACCGCCGGATCCTCGGCGCCGGGATCGGCATGATTTTCCAGGATCCGATGACCTCGCTAAATCCCGTGGTGCCGGTCGGCCGCCAGATCACCGAGGGCATGCGCTTCCATAAGGGGATCAAGGGCAAGGAAGCGCGCGAGATCGGCATCGATCTGCTCCGCCAGGTGGGCGTCAATGATCCGGAAAAGCGCTTCGATCAGTACCCGCACCTGTTGTCCGGCGGCATGCGACAGCGCGTGACGATCGCAGCCGCGCTCGCGTGCGATCCGCTGGTGCTGATCGCCGACGAAGCCACCACGGCACTCGACGTGACCGTGCAGAAGCAGATTCTGGACCTGCTTCAGTCCATCCAGCAGGACCGCAAGATGGGCCTGATCATCATCACCCACGACCTCGGTGTGGTGGCCGGGCGGACCGACGACATCATGGTGATGTACGCCGGGCAAACGGTCGAGAAGGCAGCGACGATGGTGCTGTTCGACTCCCACCGGAATCGCTATACCGCCGCGCTGCTGCGCTCGATGCCGATGCTCAGCCAGCAGCCGCACGCCAAGCTCGCGACCATCGCGGGCGCGCCACCGCAGCTGGGTGCGTTGCCGCCGGGCTGCCGGTTCGCCCCGCGGTGCGGCGCCGCCGAGGTGGCGTGCGCTGCGGCAGTCCCCGACTTGACTGAGGCCACGCCCAGCCACCTCTACCGGTGCATCCGGCCGGTCGAGCGGACGGCCGACGAGCAGGCCCAGGCCTCCCTGTCAGCCAGCGGGGGACGGCAGTGACCGCGGCGACGAAGGAGCACGCGGCCGCGCAACCGTCACCGGCCGGCTCACCGCTGCTGTCCGTGTCGAACATGATCCAGCGCTTCCCGGTGCGCGGCGGAGTGCTCGAGGCCGTTTCCGACGTATCCTTCACGATCGCCCACGGCGCGACGCTGGGTCTCGTCGGCGAGTCCGGCTCGGGCAAGTCCTCGATCGGGCGGGCCATCATGCAGCTGCCCAAGCCGTCGCTCGGCTCGGTCCAGTTCGACGGCCGCGAGCTGACCGCGCTGTCGGCCGCTGAGCTCCGGCAGGCGCGCAGCGGCTTCCAGATGATCTTCCAGGACTCGATCGCCGCGCTGAACCCGCGCCGCCGGGTCCGCGAGGTGGTAGCCGAGGGACCGGCGATCCTGGGCTGGCCGAAGGATACGACGACCGAACGCGTCCGGGAGATGCTCAGCCTGGTCGGCCTGGACCCCGACCACTTCGGCGACCGGCGCAGGCACGAGCTCTCCGGCGGCCAGTGCCAGCGCGTCGCGATCGCCCGCGCGCTGGTCGTGGAGCCGCGGATGCTCATCTGCGACGAGCCCGTCGCCTCGCTGGACGTCTCGGTCCAGGGCCAGGTGCTGAATCTGCTCGACGACATGCGCACTCGGTACGGGCTGTCGATGTTGTTCATCTCGCACGACCTGTCCGTCGTGCACGCCGTCAGTGACGACATCGGTGTCATGTACCTGGGCAAGATCGTCGAATACGGCAGCGCCGAGATCATCAGCACCAGGCCGGCCCATCCTTATACCCAGGGCCTGCTGGACTCGGTCCCGGTGCCCGATCCCCATGTGCCACTGCCGTCCACCGAACTGCGCGGCGAGATCCCCTCGCCGCTGGCCCCGCCGTCGGGCTGCCGGTTCCGCACCCGGTGCCCGTTCGCGCAGGACAGATGCGCCGCCGAGGTGCCCGAGTTGCGCCGCATCGACACCGGGCAGATCGTCGCCTGCCACTTCCCGCTGCACGGCGACGTTGCCCCCGAGCCGGCCCACCCGCTCCCCTCTGGAGGGCAGTGATGCTGAGGTTCCTGCTCTATCGGCTGCGGGACATCATCCTGGTGCTCATCTTGGTGACGTTCTTCACGACGTCACTGGTGAGCCTGATCCCCGGAAACCCCGCGTACGCGATCTACGGCTCGAAGCTGTCACCTCAGTTCCTCAAGAGCTTCAACCGTGAGTTCGACCTGGATCAGCCGCTGCTGGTTCGCTACTGGCACTGGGTATGGAACGCCCTGCACGGCAACCTCGGCGTCTCCTACATCACGCACTATACGATCACCTCCCAGCTGGCCCAGGCCCTCCCGGTCACCGCCGAGATCGCCGTCCTGGCGCTGCTGATCGCGCTGCTCATCGCCATCCCGGTCGCCCTGATCTCCGGGCTCCGGCAGGGCCGGGCGATCGACCGGGCCGCCAGCGGCATCGCCGCTCTCGCGCAGGCCACGCCGCCGTTCGTGAGCGCGGTCATCCTGGTCTTCCTGCTGGCGGTGAAGGCGAGGTGGCTCCCGACCCAAGGCTGGGTGCCGCTCACTGAGAACGTCGGGGAGAATCTGCTGCACGCGATTATGCCGGTCATGATCCTGGTGCTCGTGGTCGTGCCGACCCTGATCCGCGTCCTGCGCGGGGACGTGGTCGCGATCCTGTCGGAGAATTTCGTCGCGGTGGCCCGCAGCCGCGGCCTGCCCGAGTGGTACGTCCTGCTGCGGCACGTGCTGCGGCCCGCGTCGGCCTCGCTGGTGACGGTAGCGGGCATCTCCTTCGGCGTCCTGATCGGCGGCTCCATCATCGTCGAGACCTTCTTCGGGCTCCCCGGCATCGGTCTGATGGCCTCGCAAGCCGTGGAAATGAAAGACCTGCCGATTGTGCAGGGCACCGTCGTCGTAGTCGCGGTCGCGTTCGTCATCATCAACAGCCTGGTCGACGTGTCCTACGGCCTGCTCGACCCCCGAGTGCGGAGTGCTCGATGACCCTCACGCCTGACGACGTCGCGACCGGCACGCCGCTCGAGACGTTCGACGCCCGGCGGCGGCACCGGCTCGCCTTCAGCGGCACCTTGTCCGGCACGCTGCGCCGACCCCGCAGCCGGCCCAAGTTCATAGTCATTGCGTGCTTCATCTGGCTCGGGTTCGTTGTCCTGCTGGCGATTTTCGCGAACGTGCTGCCGATCGCCAACCCGACAGTGGTGGTCGGCAACATCAACATCGGGCCGAACCTGTCACACGAGTTCCTCGGCACCGACGCCATCGGCCGGAGCATGATCTCCCGGCTCGTCTTCGGGGCGCGAATCTCGTTCGAGATCAGCATCCTGGTCAACCTCGTCGCCGCGGCCGTCGGCGGCGGGGCTGGGCTGCTATCGGCCTACTTCAAGGGTCCGGTCACGTTCGTCGTCGACACGATCGCCAACACCATCCTGTCAATCCCCGGCCTGCTGCTCTTGCTCGCCATCGTGGCGGTCTTCCACCCGACCATCGTGGTCTTGGTGCTGGCGATCGCGTTCCTTTACCTGCCGGGCTATATGCGCATCACCCGAGCCAACGCACTCAGCCAGATGCAGCAGGAGTACATCGTCGCCGCCCGCGGCCTCGGCGCCAGGCCGCACCGCATCATCCTCCGCGAGCTGATGCCCAACACCATCCTCACCCTGGTCACCTTCGGCGCGCTGACCGTGCCCGGGGCGATGCTCACCGAAGGCAGCTTGAGCTATCTGGGCTTCGGCGTCCAACTGCCGACCCCGAGCTGGGGGCAGATGATCGCCCAGGGCCAGGAGAGCCTGAGCTTCGCGCCCTGGCAGGCCATCATCCCCTGCATCGTTTTCGCCGTCACTGTCTTCAGTCTGTATACGGTCGGCGACTGGCTTCGCGCGAAGCTCGACGTCCGCGGTGCCATGAGTCAGTGAAACCACACCTCCCGAGCTGATCGCGCACTCACCGATCAGGACTGTGAAGTAAGAAAGGAGCCGCGATGCGTGAGCAGGACAAACTAAGGCCGAGTCGCTGGCGACTGCGGGCTGCTAGCGGGCTGGCCGGTGTGGTCGGTGTTGCGCTGCTGGCTGCGTGTAGCGGCTCGTCTGCGCCGTCGGGGAAGTCGAGCAGTGGCGCGGCTGGGGCCGCGCATGCTGGCGGATCGCTGACGATCATCAATAACCAGGGCACCGGGTTCGATCCGGCGCACAACTTCATCTCGACCTTTACCGACGGCCCGGCGATGGAGGCGATCTACGGGCCCGGCCTGCTGTATGAGGCTGACAA
>JASHOE010000230.1 GCA_030041275.1 Streptosporangiaceae bacterium | reverse complement strand
GATGCACGCGCGCTTCTTGCTTCCGCCCGTTAGCCATTTTCGGTCTACCGCCGCAAGCTCGCCGCCGGAAAGACCTCCATGGAAGCGATGCGCTGCCTGCGGCGCCGCCTATCCGACGCGGTCTGCCGGCAGCTCATCGCCGACGCACGCAGCCAGGAGCAAACGAGCCCGGGAGGGCACCCCGGGGCGTCTCTGATATCCAGCGCGGCCGGCCTGTCCCCGGACACCGGCACTTCGGATCAGCCACTTCCCGGACCCGCACAACCGACGCTACCGCCACCCAGATCCGAGCCACACCCCATGGCCCCCGCAGCCGCCAAACCCGGCGGCGCGCCGGAGGTGTCAACGTGGAGCGCCCCACCAGACGAACGACGTTGACACCGACCAGCGCCGCCGCACCATCGACAACGGCTGGGCCATGCCCTTGACAAACCCCGTCATAGAAGGGAGCCATGACTGGACGAGCTCAAGCTGGCCTACGCTACGAGCCGTGGGCACAGACTCTGCGCACGTCCCGGCGCCCGGTCTCCTCGCCTTCGACGGCGCTCCAGAGCAGCGGTCGGTCCGGTGCCACTCTTGCGGCCAGGAACATGAAGGCGTGACGGGATTTGTACTGCGCGGCGACTCAGCGTATGCGGTGTATTTCGCTGACTGGTATCCGCACGCCAACGAGGCGTGGCTTGACGTGGTTCTGGGCACATTCGCCGAACCCGAGTATCGCGATCACGTGACATTCGGATGCCGTATCGGGCCTGTGCAAGGGCAGGAACAACCCGCGTGCTCTCTTGTGCAAGCTGCCCGACGGCGGTCCGGTTCGGCCCTGTTCGGCCTCTGGCTGTCTCCGGACCAAGCCCGGGTTCATCCACGTCTCAGCGAGTTCTGGGCAGTTACGGACTGGCTCATCCTCAACGATCAATTGCTCCATCAGCATGTCTTTCATATGCCACCCGCCAGCGAGTCCTACGGGATCTGACAGCGGCATGCATGAGCGGGCATTCTCGGCACGGTGCCGGACCGTACAAGTATGCGGACCGCACGTCATCGTGCTACGCGGTGAAGCGGATGACCGCCGCGCCGTACCGCTAAGAGTCGGGCAGCTCGCGCTTGAGGCGGGCAAGCTCCTCGTCCACGTCGAAGCCGGAGGGAGTGGCGATCGGCGGGAGCCCGGTGGGCCGCTGCCGGGTCGCGTCGATGGGAGGACGGGAGCGGCGCTCCTCACGCTGCTGCAGGTGCCGCTGACCGCGTCCCTCGTGGCGCTCGCGGGCGCGCTTGTACTGCTCCCATCCCTTGACCGCGGCGAAGAGCGCAACGGCGATCAGCAGGCCAACGCCAATCAGGTACAGAATGTGCACCAGCGAGGAGATCACAAAGAACACGATCACGACAGCGACGGCAATCGCGAGTACCTTGAGCCAGCGCATCGGCGGCCGCCTCCTCTCACCCGGCCCAGCACGGACGGACGATGCATTCCCTCCGAACTTACCTCCTCCAGGCACTGGCCGGTCCTGCGGCGAGACGTGGCGGGGCCGGAGGCCCTTGTGGGCGCCGAAACCCATACCACCGGGCCATATTCATGATTCACGCCCCCAGCGCGATGACGCCGCTGGACCCAGAGTGGATCGAGGTCGGTGATGCCATCGGGCAGCGGGGGCGCAGCGGCGCGGCCTGGTTCAGGGCGCGGTGCGGAGGCCGCATGATCCACGCCTGGCTCCTTGCTCCCGTGCCCGTCGTTAGCACGGCGTTAGCAAGATCAGCAGACGTCGCCCCTACGCGGCCGAGAGCGTGAGCTTGCCCGGCTGGGTACGGATCCACGGAGGCTTGTAGAGGAGTTCCACCGTGTCGCGGTCCTGGAGGGATACATCGATCTGGGCCGGGCCCATCCGGGCTGGCAGCGCCCAGGCCACGTACATCTCGACGTGATGGCTGCCCGCCTCGACCTCTATATCGTGTGACCCGGACAGAGACAGATCTCGCTCCTCGCCGCCATCAATCGTCACACGCAAGGGGCGCACCTTGAGAGCGGACTGAACCATGGGGACCTTCGAGGTGATCCGGATCGTTGCCATCGTCTGACCCTATTGGCTGCGGTCGTGAATCATGACGGCCTTCAACCCCTGGAAGGTGACCCGACATGGCTCCGACCTCGATGCGGCAGAGGCGTGCGATCAGGTTCAGCGCTGGCGATGAACATGAATCAGGCACGCCTGTCACGCCTGAGCTTTATTGCTTGCGCTTCGTCTGGCGGGAGCCGGCACTCTTGCGGTGGCGGGTCGGCTGTCGGCCGTGTGGCGCGCGGTCATACTCCTGGATGATGTGAGCAGGTAGTCGGCCATGCGCAGCCAGGTTGAAGCCCTGCTGTTCGGCCCAGGCACGGATCTGGCGGCTGCGGTCCCGGCTGGCTGCTGATCTGGCAGCCGGGCGCCCGCGGGCCGGTCGAACCGATCTTGCGCGCTTTATGTATGCCGCTAGTTGCTTGCGGAAGGTGGCCGCGTGCTTGGCATTCAAATCTATTTGGTAGTCTCGGCCGTCCACGCCGAACAGAACAGTTTCATCGGCTGGACCGCCAGTCAGGTCGTCCTCGAGTTGTACGTCAAGCCTTTGCATGTTCCAGCAATTCCCGCGAGTATCACATGATAATCGCAGTTATTTCTGTTTTTTGGACGTGCGGCTGCGAGCCGGCGGGCCGCCGTCTGCATGCCGGATCGGTGTGCGCGGAAGGAGCCTCCCGGCTGTGGCCTTCCCATAGACGCCGGATTTAAATCACGCTGCCACGATCTGGAACATCTGCTCTGTAAGCGGCAAATCCAGAGATGCAGTTGAAGGAGCATCCGCAACCTTCCCGGCCGGGCGCCAGCGCACAGCTTGCGCCGCTCGTGTTCGCGCTTCGCAACTGCGGCGACGGACTTGCTCGCCTCGGGCGGCCGCTTCGGGATGTTACCGGGGGCAGGATGGCAAGCGCCCCGGGATGGACCCGGCGGTAGTGCTCGGTCAAGACCTCGCTGAGGCTGCCTGGGCGGTTTAGTGGTCGGGGCTGCAGGTGCGTGCTCTTCGGGCTGGCGCCGCCGGCGTCTTGTCAGCGTGTGCCCGGTTCGGTGTCGTCGGCATTCGGCTGAGTCCGGGCGGATCGGTGGTTACGGGGGCCAGGCTCGGTCAGGCAGCCCGATCCTGCGGCGGTGCTGCTGACGGCTAATTCGCTTGCCTGCTCATGCGGCGGCGGGCCATTGTCGTGGTCATGGCCGACACGGCACCGGCGCTGTTCGACCGTCTCGCCGACCGTTACGACCAGGTCATTCCCTTCTTCGCCGCGTTCGCGGGGCAGCTGCTCGACGTGCTGGGCCCGGATCCGGGCACCCGGTTGCTGGACATCGGCAGCGGCCGGGGCGCGATCGCCGCGGCAGCCGCGGCCCGGGGATGCGCCGTGACCGCAGTGGACGCGGCGCCCCGCATGGTGTCGCTGCTCGCCGCGGCTCATCCCGAGATTGACGTGCGGCTGATGGACGCCCATCGGCTCGACCTGCCCGGCGCCTGCTACGACCTGGCCACCGGCGGCTTCGTCATCCACCTGGTCGCTGAGCCGCTGCGGGTGCTGGCCGGGCTGCGCCGCGTCCTGCGGCCGGGCGCGAGCGTGGCGCTGACCGTTCCGGGCCCATGCGAGGACAACGGCCGCTGGAACGCGTGGGAGACTCTGGCCGGCCAGTTCGCATCCCGCGCCGGCCGCCCGCCGCGGCGCGACTACCGGGTGGCCGCGTACCTGCGGGCCGCGGGCTTCGCGGACATCCGCACCGTGAACCTCGCGGTCCACCTGCCAGTGGCCAGCCCGCAGACCTGCTGGGATTTTCATATGTCCCACGGGTTCGCCGCTGGAGTCGAGGCCCTCGACCCGGCGGACGCAGCGGAGTTCCAGCGACTTGCTCTGGCCGAACTGACCCGGATGCACGAGTCGGGCGGCATCGTGCTCGACCGCGGCGCCGTGGCCTACCTCGCCGCCGTCCCAGCCAACGACCCCCACCGCACCCAGCACGCACAGCCGACCGCCGGCACCTGAGCG
>JASHOE010000229.1 GCA_030041275.1 Streptosporangiaceae bacterium | reverse complement strand
TGAATATCCGCGCCGGCGCAGCCCAAACTTCACGCGCATCTGCCGGCCTTTGGACTCGTGCTTCAGCGCCCGGCACTGCTACCTGGCGAACGGGCGTTTCCGCGGGAACGCCGCGAGTTGCAACCGGTCCGGAGTGCACCTGCGCGGCTGTGGCCGCGTTCAGCGCACTTCCAGTCTTGCCGCGTACAGCGTGTGTGCCCTATTACTGGGGCGCGGCCGTGGAAACTGCCCCGTGCGGCTGTGGGGAGAGTGAAGCACATGCCCAGGACTGCAGCGGCCAAGGGCCGTCCCGTGCCCCGACCCTTCGAGTTCCACTGGGGGAAGGGCCAGATCATCGAAGAGGCATGTTTCGCGGGCCAGCATGTCGAGCCCGCCATCCAGCTGCTCGAGTACGAAGGTGGCGGACAGGGGATCCGGTTCTGCTACTACAGCCTCGACGGCCGGTTCCAGCGCAGTCCGATGATGATCGACAGCGAAGACTCACTGGAGGGCCTGCGGGCCGCGCTCGCGTCGACGCCGAAGCTCCGGGCACTGATCAAGAAGCTGGCCACCTGAGCGCCCACGGATTCAGCCGCGCCTGCCAGATCACTGGCAGGCGCGGCGGCAAGCCTCGCTGGCTCATACGCCGCGCGCTTTCCTGACCTCCGCCCCGTGGTCGGCGGCGGCGTTACGGTCGGATGCGTTGCGCGGCGAGCTCGTCGTAGAACGGCTGGCATTGGGCCGCGAGCGGTTCCAGGTCGGCAGGCAGCTCGGCTGCTGACTCGCGATAGGGACCGAAGCCCGTCGATCGCCTTACGCGGTCATACCAGTAGGGCGCCCATACTCCATCGGTTGGCCGCGGCCCTGCGGGCCAGGACAGCATCGCCGGGTCGAAGCCGATGCCTAGCGCGTCGCACACCGCCTCCAGGGCAGCCTGCGGAGCTCGCAGCAGGTCCGCGGCATCGATCACCGGACCGCCGAATGCCCGGTAGATCTCGGCTTGCTGTTCCAGTCCGAGGTCAGCGAGCACCGGGCGAGCGCGCACCTTGGCGTAGGAGGCCAGTAGCCGACGCGGGTCGCGGATCAAGAACGCATGGGTCAGTCCGGCTAGCGCTGACCGGTCCACCTCGGGCAGCAGGTGGTGGGTCATGTGCTTCTGGTAGAAGACCGACGTCCCGTCCGGCAAGTGGCCACTGGTGAGATCGTCGAGGACCTGTCGCCAGCTAGTCGCCATGCTGCCGATAATCCCGTCGCGGCCAGGATGGTCCACGTCGGTGTGCGCCAGGTAGTAGCCGTACAGCGGCTCGTCTACCACGACAGTGTCCGGCCGGTTCTCGAACGACCGCATGAGCGCGGTAGACACGGTCCGGGGACCGGACCACATGGCGATCCTCGTCGCCTTGGCGCCAGTGTCTGCGGTCACGTCAACATCCTGTCAACAATCCGTGCCTAGACGCCCGCCGCGACCGGGCGAGACCCCTTGTGCAGCAAAGGTCTTAGGGTGCGAAGTGGGCGACAACGACCCGTTGTCACGGTGACAGCCATCGTGCTCGTGCCTGGCTTCTTCGTCCATTGACGGCGCAATCAGCGTGGAGCATCCTGTGACACATCTCGCCACCGGTTTACGGGTATTGGGGGCTGCGGATGAGATGCGCAGAGTGCGGGCGCGAGATCCCCGACACGTCGCAGCACTGCGCCGTGTGCGCGGCTCCTGTCAGTCAGCAGCCGGCAACGTCAACAAAACCGCCGCTGGGCGGACCTGACGACGCGATAGCCACCAGCCACTCAACCGATCAGGGCACTGGCGTTCGTAAGACCTCTCCACTGGCCCTGGTGATCCTCGGCATAGCGGTGGCGGCGCTGGTAGCGGTCATCGCGTCGGTGATCGTGGCCGTCGCACTGGTGGCTTCATCATCCGGGCGGCAGCTGACGGAAGACCAGCTTCGGCCTGGTGACTGCCTGACGGGCTCGACTCTGCCCCTCGACACCACCAGCCCGTGGCCCCGCCACCCGTGGCCTCGCCTGTTTACGACGGTGCCGTGCACTCAGGAGCACTTCGCGGAAGTAGTCTTCGCGGGCAACGCTTGGCCGCGAGCGCTGACGAAATATCCGGGCTCCAGAGCGATCTTTGACCGGGCAGACAGTCGATGCATTGCCGCGTTCGCTGCATATGACGGAAAGCCGATTGGCGTGTCGAGCTTTACCTATGATGACGTTGCTCCAAACGGAGCTAGTGACTGGGCTTCGGGTGACAGACGGCTGGTTTGTGTGGCCTATGAGATACTGGACACGCCGATAAACTACTCAATCAAAGGAAGCCATCAGTAGACGCGACGCATTCTCGGGGGCATGCGGAGCACACTGGTTGCCCGCCGACGAATTCACAGCCAACACCGCCCGCGTTTCCTGAGCAGGCCACGTACGACCCGGACGGGTCGGTCACTCGGGACCAGTCCACACCATTCCCGTGAGGTGTACGAGCTTCCGTCGTTAGACGGGGTGACGTCAGCGTTGGTGCCTGTGCCGCCATTCGGCGACGGGTTCCCCATTTACTCGCCAGAAGCCGACCCTGGTGCCGCGACCACCGGACTGCTGCTCCGGTCACAGCAGCACGACCGAGCGCAGCACCTCCCCGCGCTGCATCTTGGCGAAGGCCTCCTCGACACCGGTCAGCGGGATGGTCTCGCTCACGAACTTGTCCAACGGCAGCCTGCCCTGCAGGTGCAGGTCCACCAGCATCGGGAAGTCGCGGGTTGGCAGGCAGTCGCCGTACCACGACGACTTGAGTGTTCCGCCGCGGCCGAACACGTCAAGGAGCGGCAGCTCGAGCCGCATCTGCGGATTGGGCACGCCAACCAGGACGACGGTGCCGGCCAGGTCGCGGGCGTAGAAGGCTTGCGTGTAGGTCTCAGGCCGGCCGACGGCTTCGATGACGATGTCTGCGCCGTTGCCTTCGGTCAGCGAGCGAATCTGCTCAACCGGATCTGCGGCTGCGGAGTTGATGGTGTCGGTGGCGCCGAACTGGCGGGCCCAGTCCAGCTTCCGGTCGTCCACGTCCACGGCGATGATTTTTCGCGCGCCGGCCAGGGACGACCCGAGGATCGCGGCGTCGCCGACGCCGCCGCAGCCGATGACCGCGACGGAGTCACCGCGGCTGACGCCGGCGGTATTCAGCGCTGCACCGAGACCCGCCATCACGCCGCAGCCGAGCAGCCCGGCTACCTCTGGCCTGATCGTCGGGTTGACCTTGGTGCACTGTCCCGCGGCGACCAGGGTCATCGCCGCGAACGCGCCGATACCGAGGGCCGGCGACAAGGGAGTTCCGTCCGCCAGCGTCATCTTCTGGGCGGCGTTGTGCGTGGCGAAGCAGTACCAGGGCCGGCCGCGCAGGCAGGCGCGGCACTGACCGCATACCGCGCGCCAGTTCAGAATCACGAAGTCGCCCTGCTTCAGGCCGGTCACGTCCGGGCCGACCGCGTCGACGACGCCGGCGGCCTCATGCCCGAGCAGATACGGGAAGTCGGAGCCGATGCCGCCCTCGCGGTAGTGCAAGTCGGTGTGGCAGACACCGCAGGCCTGGACCGAGACGAGGGCCTCGCCTGGACCAGGGTCAGGCACGAGCACCGTGGCGATGCTGACCGGGGCTCCCGCCTCGGTGGCGATGACGCCCTCGACCTCGTGTGCCATCCGCTGCTCCTTCGCTCGCCGACGTGGGTTCGCAGGGCGCTGGCAGCCGTGCGCGGTCACCGCCGCGGCATCTGCGAGCCTCCACCGTAGTCTGTCCGGCCCTGGCCGGACAGACTTCCCATCCGCTCCCGACGTCGCGGCTGCGGTGTCAGGACTGGGCTTGCGGGCGGAGGGCGAGGCGCCGGGTACGACGGCTGCGCTCCGGCTGGGATGCGCGGGCCAGGTCTCGAGCCTGCCGGGCACGGTGGTTCTGCTGGGCCTGCACGAGGATGTCGCGCTGCTTGGTCTTCGCCACTTCGTACATCAGTGCGCTGGTGTTCATCGTCGTCTCCGCTCTGAGTCCGGCCTCCCCTGGCCGCGTGCTTTCAGACTGGCGCTTGCGCGCACACGGGTCAGTCACCGCGGTTACGCGTACGCTGTCAGCCTGCTGACAGCGCCGGCTGACAGTAAGCGGGCAGCCGCGAGCCCGCCGAGCTCAGCGAAGAGCCGCGAAGATCCGGCGCAGGCCAGCCGGGCGACGAGCTACCGGCGCCGTGCCGCGGCCGGCAGGCGGCGCGGAACGTACTGGCCGAGACGGCGAGGCCGGACCGGCTCAGTCGGCCGCGGCGGACGCTGCGCGCGGGGTGGACGGGGCAGCCGTCCGGCCATCCGGAGCGCGGCCATGCTGGCGAGCATCCGGATCTGCACCGTTTCCGGGGCCACCGCACGCAGCGCCCGGCCCAGCTCGTCTGCGGACTGGCAGAGCCTCACCCGATATCCGGGCGGTCGCAGTCGGGGAGTGGTGAGGGCCGGTCGGCCGCGCCCGACACCGATCGGCATGAACAGCGCGCCGAGCAGGAGCCCTGCCTGGCTGCGCAGGCTCGGTCGGCGAACCGGCGGCGCCGCCGGGCTCAGCACGAGTTCGACCAGAACGCCGTATCGGCGAGGTACCAGGCGCACCTGGGAAATGTCTGACCAGGGCAGGTAGACCTGCCGGAACTTCGGGCGCTTACGCTTCCGCGACGAGCCAAGCAGCACACCGCGAGTGTCGGCCAGGAAGGCCATGCGGCGCGCGGTGAGCAGCACGCTGGCAGCGGTGCAGGCCGCCACGAACAGGCCGCCGATCTCGCTGGCGGCGAGCCACAGCGGAAGTGACCTTCCAACTATGTAGCTGACCAGGGCGACGGCCCCGCTCACGAGAATGAACCAAATGGGCATAAGCCACAGATAACCGCGTGGATACGTACTCGCAGGCCCTCTTACCAGGCAGGTCACAGTGTCATCCACGGCCGCTCCCCGTGCGATCTCCAGCAGGATCATCGAGCTTGCCGGGTACCGCTGGCAAGTCACAGTTTGGGCGCGGACGTCGCCAGCATGCCGGCGGGCGGCTGCGACGAGGGGCCACCGCGTTCCATCTGTGGTGGTCGTTTTAACCTGAGGTCAGCCAGCGCGGCATCCGGACCAAGGGAACAAACGAATGCACATCGCCGAGATAACGCGGCAGGAGACCAGCGAGCGGGCAGACCTGCTCACCGTCGATTCCTACTCGGTGGAGCTGGACCTGACGTGCGGCGACAAGGTGTTCGGCTCGACATCGGTCATCGTCTTCGACTGCGCTGAAGCAGGCGCGGCGACGTATGCGGACCTGGTGGCCGAGACCGTGCACGACATCACCCTCAACGGCGTGCCGATCGACCCGGACAGCGCGTGCGCCGACGGGCGGATCGCGCTGGCAGGCCTCGCCGCGCACAACGAGCTGCGGGTTGTCGCCGAGTGCGCGTACGCGGCGGACTCCAAGGGCATGCACCGCGCCGTCGACTCGGCCGACGGCAACGTCTACTGCTACACGAACTGCGAGCCAGCCGACGCCCGGCGGGTGTTCGCGACCTTCGAGCAGCCCGACCTGAAGGCGACCTTCACCTTCAGCGTTACCGCGCCAGAGCACTGGGTGGTGCTGTCGAGCCAGCCAGCGCCGGAGCCGCAGCCGGCCGGCGACGGCGTAGCGGTCTGGCACTTCGCGCCCACGCCGCGGATGTCGACGTATCTGACCGCCGTCATCGCCGGGGAATACCACCTGGTCCGGGACACGCACACCACGCCGGCCGGCCAGGTCATCCCGCTCGGGCTGGCATGCCGGGCATCGCTCGCCCGCTATCTCGAGCCCGCCGACATGTTCACCATCACCAGGCAGGGCCTCGACTACTACACGCAGCTGTTTGAGTCGAGCTACCCGTTCGAGAAGTATGACCAGGTGTTCGTGCCGGAGTTCAGCGCTGGCGCCATGGAGAACGTGGGCTGCGTCACGTTTTCCGAGCGGATGCTCTTCAGGTCGAAAGTGACCGACCTGATGTACGAGCTGCGAGCCACCGTGATCCTGCACGAGATGGCGCACATGTGGTTCGGCGACCTGGTGACGATGAAGTGGTGGGACGACCTGTGGCTTAACGAGTCGTTCGCCGACTTCAGCGCGGTGCAGTCGACGGCGGAGGCCACACGGTTCTCGAGCGCCTGGACGACGTTTTGCGCGTCCAGGAAAACCTGGGGCTACCGGCAGGACCAGTTGCCGACCACGCATCCGATCGCGGCCGATGTTCCGACGCTGAGCGAGGCGATCGCAAACTTCGACGGGATCAGCTACGCCAAGGGCGCCTCCGTGCTCAAGCAGCTGGCCGCCTATGTCGGCCGGGACAGGTTCTTCGCCGGCATCCGGTCCTACTTCGCCCGGAACGGCTGGGCCAACGCAACGCTGGCCGACCTGCTACGCGCCCTGGAGGCCAGCTCGGGCGTTGAGCTG
This sequence comes from Streptosporangiaceae bacterium, assembly GCA_030041275.1. Lineage (GTDB taxonomy): Bacteria > Actinomycetota > Actinomycetes > Streptosporangiales > Streptosporangiaceae > JAJYUU01. The sequence continues at coordinate 7,692 of JASHOE010000229.1, read as the reverse complement.
GGGGACTGGGCGAAGGTCTGGCTGCAGACGGCCGGTCCCAACACCCTGCGCAGCGAGTTCGCGCTCGCCGGTGACGGCAGGTTCGCAGCGTTCGCGGTCCTGCAGGAAGCGCCGCCCGAGCACGCCACGCTCCGGCCGCATCGCATCGCGATCGGCCTGTACAACCTCACCGCTGACGGGCGGCTGGTGCGAACGCACCGGGCCGACGCGGACGTCGTCGGTCCGCGCACCGAGCTGCCGGCCCTGGTCGGCCTCCCCCGGCCGGACCTGATCCTGCTGAACGACGACGACCTCGGCTACGCGCTGATCAGGTTCGACGACCGGTCACTGGCGACCCTGACCGAGTCGATCGGGGCGTTCGACGACTCGCTCGCCCGCGCCTTGTGCTGGAGCGCCGTGCAGGACATGGTGCAGCACGCCGAGCTGTCGGTCCCCACCTTTGTGCAGATCCTCGTCGCTGGTATGGGTCGCGAGCCGTCGGTGTCGATGCTGCAGTCGCTGCACCTCACCGCGTCCCGGTTGATGGCTGCCACCGCGGACCCGCGCTGGCTGCCGGCCGGCAAGGAACTGCTGGCCGGCAGCGCGATGGCGCTCCTGCAGGACGCCGAGCCGGGCAGCGACCATCAGCTGGCGTGGGCTCAGCTGCTGAGCTGGACCGCCGTGACGCCGTCCCAGCTCGACTTCCTGGCCGGCCTGCTCGCGGGGCAGGGCGTGCCGCCGGGCCTCGCCGTCGACACCGATCTGCGCTGGGCGCTGTTGCGGCGGCTGGCCGCTACCGGCCGGGCCGGTGACGCGGAGATCGATGCGGAGCTGGCCGCCGATCCGACGGACGCGGGTCGTCGGCACGCCGCGGCATGCCGGGCGGCAATCCCCGACGCGGAGCACAAAGACGCCGCGTGGCGGCTGCTCGCGGAGTCCAGCGAGCTCGGCCACGAGGGCGTCGCGGCCGTGGCCGCGGCGTTCGGCCTGCCCGAGCACGCGCGGTTGCTCGGAGATTACGTCGAGGCTTATTTCGCAGCGCTGCCGGAGATCTGGGACAGCCGCGGCGATCACATGAGGCGGCTGCTCGGTGACGCACTGTTCCCGTACGCGAGCGCGTCGCCCGAGCTGGTGGCCCGCGTTGACGAGTTCCTGGCGGCGGAACCGCGCCCGTCATCCATGGTGCGAGTGCTCGTGGAACGGCGCGATAGTGTCGAGAAGGCGCTCCGCTCCCGGGCGCTGCCGACCTAAGGCGCACGGAGACGGACATGGCTAACGCCGACATCACCAGGGAAGAAACCGCGGCGCGGGCGGGTCTGCTGCGGGTGCAGTCCTACGATGTGCAGCTCGACCTGACACGCGGCGACAAGGTGTTCGGGTCGACGTCGCTGATCCGGTTCGACTGCGTCGAGCCCGGTGCTGCGAGCTATGTCGACATGATCGCCGAGACGGTGGACGAGATCACCCTCAACGGCTCACCGATCGACCCGGCTGCGGCGTGGGCCGACGGCAGGATCGCCCTCGAGAACCTCGCGAGCAGCAACGAACTCCGGGTGGTGGCCGAGTGCCGTTATGGCACCGCTGGGTTTGGGCTGCAGCGCTCGGTCGACTCGGCCGACGGCCAGGTCTACACCTTCACCCAGTTCGAGGCCGCGCACGCCCGGCGGGTGTTCGCGAACTTCGAGCAACCCGACCTCAAGGCTGAGTTCACCTTCCACGTCAAGGTGCCCGCGCACTGGACCGTCATCTCAAACCAGCCCGCGCCCGAGCGGCCGGAGGCCGAGGACAGCGCCGCGGTGTGGGACTTCCCGCCGACGCCGCGGATCTCCACCTATCTCACCGCCATCGCGGCGGGGGAGTACTACGTCGTCCGCGAGTCACACACGACTCCGGACGGCCAGGTCATCCCGCTCGGCCTGGCCTGCCGCCAGTCGATGGCGCCGTATCTCGAGGCCGATGACGTGATGCTCATCACGCGGCAGGGCCTCGACTACTTTACCGAGCTATTCGGGGGCCCCTACCCGTTTGACAAGCTCGACCAGGTGTTCGTGCCGGACAACGTCGGTGCCATGGAGAACGTCGGCTGCATCATCACGAGTGAGTCGCTGCTGTTCCGCTCGAAGGTGACCGACACCATGTACGAGGTCCGGGCCATGGTCGTCCTGCACGAGATGGCGCACCAGTGGTTTGGCGACCTGGTCACCATGAAGTGGTGGGAGGACCTGTGGCTGAACGAATCGTTCGCCGAGCTGGCCGGGTTCCTCGCCACCGCGGAGGCCACCCGCTTCACGGAGGCGTGGACCGCGTTCTGTGCGTCGCGGAAGATCTGGGGATACTCGCAGGATCAGCTGCCGTCGACGCACCCGATCGCCGCCCGGGTGCGGACCCTGAGCGAGGCCGAGGCGAACTTCGATGGGATCAGCTACGCGAAGGGCGCCGCGGTACTGAAGCAGCTGCTCGCCTACGTCGGGCGGGATAACTTCCTCGCGGCCGTGCGCGAGTACTTCGACCGGCACGCGTGGGGCAACGCCACTCTGGACGATCTGCTCGCCGCCCTGTCGGCGCACTCAAGCCGGAACCTAGCCGAGTGGTCGAAGGCGTGGCTGGAGACCGCCGGCCCGAACACGCTTCGCAGCGACTTCACGCTCGACGCTGACGGCCAGTTCGACCGGTTCACAGTGCTGCAGGAAGCGCCCGCCGAGCACCCGACGCTGCGGCCGCATCACATCGCCATCGGCCTGTACAACCTGACGGCTGGCGGCGAGGTCGTGCGGACGCACCGGGTCGAGGTCGACGTGACCGGGCCGCGCACCGAGGTGCCCGCGCTGACTGGCCAGCCGCAGCCGGACCTGGTCCTGCTGAACGACGATGACCTGGGTTACGCCATCGTTCGGTTCGACCAGCGCTCCCTCGACACCCTGAAGACGTCGATGGGGGCGTTCACGGACAGCCTCGCGCGCACGGTCTGCTGGAGCGCGGTGGCGGATATGGCTGCCCAGGCCGAGCTGTCGGTCCCGGCCTTCGTCAAGATCGTCGTGTCCGGCATGGGCAGCGAGCCGTCGGTCGCGGTGGTCGAGGGCATGCTCGGGCATGTGAACCGGCTGCTCACGACCACCGCTGACCCCCAGTGGGTGAGAATGGCTAAGGAGCTGCTGGCCAGGCGCGCCATCGAGCTTGTCCGCGCGGCCGAGCCGGGCGGCGACCACCAGCTTGTGTGGGCGCAGCTGCTGGCCTGGACGGCGGTCACACCGGACCAGCTCAACCTGGTGGCCGACCTGCTCGAGGGCCGCGCTCCGATCCCTGGCCTGACCGTGGACGCAGAGCTGCGGTGGGCACTCCTTCGCCGACTCGCGGCGACCGGCCGGGCCGGCGACGCGGAGATCGACGCCGAGCTAGCTCGCGACCGCACGGACGCGGGCAGGCGCAGCGCCCTCACTGCGCGTGCGTCGATCCCCGACGCGGCGCACAAGGAGGCCGCGTGGCGACAGGTTGTCGAGTCCACTGAGCTGAGCCTCGAGGAGTCGGTCATGGTCGCTCGCGCGTTCAACACGCCCGAACACGCCGAGTTGCTCGCGCCGTTCGCGGAACTCTACTTCCAGCAGCTGCCCGCCATCTGGGCGAACCACGAGGACATGCTGCGCCAGACCCTCGGTCACGACCTGTTCCCGTACGCTGCCGCCGGACCCGAGCTGCTCGCCCGGATCGACGAGTTCCTGGCGCAGCCCGGCCTCGATCCCTCACTCGGCCGCGCCGTCATCGAGGGCCGAGACATCGTCGAGAAAGCGCTCCGATCCCGGCCCCTGCCCGACTAGCTCGCTGTACTGATAACGCAGGCCACCGGGACTGCTCATGAACCGTCGCCGAGTGCGGCTCCGGCGGCACCAGACCGTGGTTCAGCACATCGCCTGCCCGAGCCCGAACGACCGGAGAACGAATACGCCCATGCAGATGGCCGAGATCACCAGGGCCGAGACAGCGAACCGAGCACGCTTGCTGCGAGTGGAGTCCTACGAGGTCACACTCGACCTGACCCGGGGCGCCGATGTGTTCGGCTCCAGGTCGGTGATCAGGTTCGGCTGCCTCGACGCCGCCCGCGACACCGCGACCCACGTCGACCTCGTCGCCGAGCGCGTGCACGAGATCACGCTGAACGGCGTGTCGATCGATCCGACGGCGTCCGTGGCGGACGGCAGGATCACACTCACCGGCCTAGCGGACACCAACGAGCTGACGGTTGTCGCCGACTGCCGTTACTCGCGCGACGGCACCGGCCTGCACCGCGCTGTCGACCCGGCCGACCAGAAGGTCTACACGTACACCAAGTTCGAGCCGGCCTATGCGCGAACCGTCTACGCGAACTTCGAGCAGCCCGACCTGAAGGCAAGCTTCACGATCTCGATCATCGCGCCCGGCAACTGGACCGTGCTGTCGAACGAGCCCGTGGCGGACACCACGGCGGCAGGTGACGGCTCGGGCGCGCTCGTGTGGCGGTTCTGGCCCACGCCGCAGCTGTCGACGTACCTATTCGCCATTGCGGCAGGGGAGTACCACGTCGTGCGCGGCACGCACACGACGCCGGGGGGCCAGGTGATCCCGCTCGGCCTGGCCTGCCGCGCATCGCTAGCTGAGCACCTCGACGCGGGCGACATCCTCGATACAACGACCAAGGGCCTCGACTACTACACCCAGCTGTTCAGGTCAGACTTCCCGTTCGCCAAGTACGACCAGGTTTTCGTGCCGGAGTACAGCGTCGGTGCCACCGAGAACGCAGGCTGTGTCGTGTTCTCCGACCGGCTGTTGTTCCGGTCCAAGACTGTCGACAGCATGTATGAGCGGCGCGCCAGCGTGATCCTGCACGAGATGGCGCACATGTGGTTCGGCGACCTCGTGACCATGAAGTGGTGGGACGACCTCTGGCTCAACGAGTCGTTCGCGGAGTACGCGGCCGTCCAGGCGCTGGCCGAGGCGACGAGATTCGCCGATGCTGAGGCGACGTTCGCGGGCGGCCGGAAGGCGTGGGGCTACGGTCAGGATCGGCTGCCGTCATCCCACCCGGTGGCCGCCGATGTCGCGACGCTGACCGAGGCGATCGCGAACTTCGACGGGATCAGTTACGCGAAAGGTGCGTCGGCGCTGCGGCAGCTCGTCGCCCGGATGGGCCGGAACAGCTTCTTTGCCGGCATCCGCGGCTACTTCGCAACGCACGCCTGGGCCAACGCCACGCTGGCCGACTGGCTCGCGGCGCTGGAGGCGAGTTCGAGCGCCAGCCTGACCGACTGGGCAAGAGCCTGGCTGCAGACCGTCGGCCCCAACACGCTGCGGGCCGAGTTCACGGCGGATGACGACGGAGCGTTCGCGAGCTTCGCGGTGCTCCAGGACGCGCCCGCGCAGCGCACGGCAGCCGAGGACCCGCCGGCTGACGATGCAGCGCTGCGGCCGCATCGCATTGCCATCGGCCTGTACAGCCACACAGACAGCGGCGCCCTCGCCCGGACCGGCCAGATCCGGGCGGACATCGAGGGAGCGCGGACCGAGATCCCTGCACTCGTCGGCACCGCGCAGCCGGACCTGATCCTGCTCAACGACGAGGATCTGACATACGCGCTGCTCAGGTTTGACCCGCGGTCGCAGAACACGCTGACGACCTCGATCAGCCAGCTCGCAGACCCGCTGGCTCGGGCGGTGTGCTGGACTGCCATTGCTGACATGGTCCGGCAAGCGGAGCTGCCCGTCCCTGAGTTCGTCTCCATGGTGGTCGGCGCGCTGGCTTCCGAACCGTCGGTAGCTGCGGTGCAGAACCTGGTCCAGACCACCAGGGACATCCTGTACACGCTCGCCGCTCCGGCGTTTGTCGAAACCGGCAGCCGGGAGCTCGCGGCGGCGGCCGAGCGGCTGCTGACCGCCGCCGCGCCCGGCAGTGATCTCCAGCTCGTGTGGGCCGAGCTGCTGAGCTGGACCGCTGCGTCACCCGACCAGCTCGATCTGGTAGCCGGGCTGCTTGCCGGCAACGCGGTTCCGCCCGGCCTCATCGTCGGGTCGGAGCTGCGCTGGGCCCTGCTGCGGCGGCTCGCCGCGACCGGGCATGCCGCAGACGCCGCGATCGACGCCGAACTCGCCCGCGACAACACCGCCGCCGGGGCCCAGCACGCGGCCGGGTGCCGCGCCGCGATCGGCGACGCAGCGCACAAGGAGGCCGCCTGGCAGGTGCTGACCGAGCCCGCCGGCCTGGCCAGTGACCTGTTGAATCTGGTGGCCGCCTCGTTCAATCAGCCAGCCCACGCCGAACTGCTTGCCGCGTATGAAGAGCGTTACTTTGACGTGCTGCCGCAGCTGTGGCAGGCGAGCGGCGGCCACCTCCGGGTGGCACGCGGCAACGCGCTGTTTCCGATCACGGCGGCCAGCCCCGCGCTCGTCGACCGCATCGACGCCTTCCTGGCGGCCGAGCCGCGCGATCCAGGGCTCGCCCGCGTCCTGATCGAGCGCCGCGACCTCGTGACGAGGGCGATACGGTCCAGGGCACTGTGAAGGCCGTCGGTACCGATGATCCAGCCGGACAAGCCGTTCACCCGAAGCCTCCCAGCAGGGAACGGGGTGCCTTGTGCCGGGTCGTCCACGTCTGGCCGCCGCCGCGACCGCGGGTCTTTGCCGATCTTCTGACCTGGGACGAGTTCGCTGCGTTAACGTCTGCTCACAGCAGGTAGTTAGTGAAACCTTGATAACGCAGCGATCACGACCCACTGTGCAGCATCATGGGAACCAGTGCACACCGGGCAGAGACGCCGCATCAGTCTCAGGAGTAACAGTCGGTATGACATCGGGATGGCCGCAGGACCAGCGCGATAAGCGGTGGCCCTCGGTTGACGACGACACCGCAGCGGAGGCTCCCGCCCGTGGGCGCCTCGCCACCCAGACTGGGCCGCAGACTCCGGTCTCTGAGGACGGATCGGCACCTAGGACCGCGCACCCGAGCGGCCCGCTGCCAGTGGGCCCGATGCCCCATCCGAGTGGCCCGCTGCCAGTCGGGCCGATGCCGCAATCGCGTGGACGGTTCGGTCGCGGTCGCTCACGTGACGACGACGGCGACCTGTTCGCTCAGTCCGATGCTGACTACGACTGGATTCGCTACCTCGGCGAGGCGGGCCCGGCTCAGGGGACCGCGACCACGGATCGACCGGCCGACCCGGTGCGGCCGGAGCGTGCACCGCGCGCCGATCGCGGGATGCTCCAGGACCGCGCGCCCGCGCAGCCGACCACCGACCGGCATTCTGGCCAGCTGCCGCGCCGGGCCGATAGCAATCCCGCGCAGGCGGCCGAGACTGATGACGCGACCGCGTTGCTGCCGAAGCGCGCCGACCGTGCGCCACGCGCGCCTGCGCCTGATTTTCTCTCTGCGACGGGTTTCCTGCCGAAGCGGGGCGAGAGCGCACCGCCGCGGCCTGGGCCGGATTCTCCGACGGGTTTTCTGCCGAAGCGGGCCGACAGCGCGCCGCCGCGACCTGGGCCGGATTCTGCGACGGGTTTTCTGCCGAAGCGGGCCGACAGCGCGCCGCCGCGGCCTGCGCCGGATTCCGCGCCTGCTTCCCGCCGCCCGCACAGCCATCGCCGACCGGGGCTCGGCTCTCCTCAGCCGGACCGGGGATCGGCGCCCTGGTCGACCGAGCGCGGCTGGCCCGCGAGCCCGCCCGCGCCGTCGGCCCATGGGGCCGCTGACAC
>JASHOE010000228.1 GCA_030041275.1 Streptosporangiaceae bacterium | reverse complement strand
CTGCCAGCTGGTCGGCAAGTTCCCGGGCCCGCGCCTGCAGGGCGCGTGAGGCCGCGATCGTCCGCCACCACGGGATCATGTCTGCGTTCATGCCGTAGGGTGCCTGGCCCGCCTGGGCGACGGTCACGAGGGTGTCGCGGAGCGCGCTGACCGCTGATGTCCCGGCCGGGCGTTCCCGGATGGCCTGGGTGAGCTGGTCGGCCACCTCGGGGTAGCGGTCGAAGAAGAGGTCTTCCTTGCGCGGGAAGTGGGCGAAGACCGTTGGCCGGGCCACGTCGGCGGCCTCGGCGATCTGCGAAACGGACACCTGGTCGAACCCGTGGAGCAGGAACAGCGCCGTTGCCGCGTCGGAGATGCGCTGGCGGACCTGCGTCTTCTTGCGTTCCCGGCGCCCAGGGTGCGGGGCTGCAGGGTCGCCGTGGCGGCTGTCAACGACCATGCTCTGACCATACCAGATATGGAAACATACTCGGTATGGATTTAATGCTAGGCTGACCGTCGTGCGCAATTACGGGATCACCTACGACACCGGCATGACCGCCGACGGGGACTGCACCCGTATGCACTTTGACGACGCGGTGGCGCGGCGGGAGCTGCAGATCATTGCAAGCGACCTGCACGCGACCGCGGTGCGGGTGACCGGCGATGACCCGCAGCGGCTGGCTCGCGCCGGCGAGTACGCGCTTGCCGCCGGGCTGGAACTGTGGTTCTCGCCCGTCCCAATCAACCTGGAACCTGGCGCTCTGCCCGGGTACTTTGCCCGCTGCTCAGACCAGGCGGAACGGTTGCGGCGGGTCCATGAGGGCCGGGTGGTGCTTGTGCTCGGGTGCGAGATATCGCTATGGTGCGCGGGGTTCATGCCCGGCGGCGACAGCGTCTCCGGGCGCATCGCCGCGGTGACCGACCCGGACCTGCAGCTCAAACCGGACTTGATGGCAGCACTAGGCAGCGGGCTGGAGCGGGCTAGGCACGCGCTGCGGGACAACGTGCGCGCCGCCAGGGAAACCTTCGCCGGCCCGGTCACCTACGCGGCCGGGCCGTGGGAAACCGTCGACTGGGAGCTGTTCGACCTGGTCTCCGTCGATGCCTACCGCGACGCGGATAATGCCGCCCGCTACCGGGACGAACTGCGCGCCTACCGGCACTTCGGCAAGCCGGTGGCGGTCACCGAGTTCGGCTGCTGCGCCTACCGCGGTGCGGCCGACCGCGGCGGCATGGGCTGGATGATCGTCGACGTGAAGTCCGACCCGCCTATCATCCCCGGGACCTATGAACGCCACGAGGAAGAACAGGTCAGATACCTGCACGACATGCTCGCCGTCTACGAAGACGAAGACATCGACTCCGCGTTCTGGCACACCTTCGCAGGATTCGAAGCGCCCCGGCACCATACAGACCCGCACCGCGACTTTGACCTCGCCTCCTACGGAGTCGTAGCGGTCCTGGAACATGAACACGGCACCACCTACCCGGACATGGCCTGGGAGCCGAAACAGGTCTTCGGCGCGATCGCCGCCGCCTACACCCGCATCCGGCCATGACAGCAGGCACGCTTCTGTCGCACATGCGCCGGAAAGCAGCGAGCCTGGTGAGACTGGCCGCTGCGACGTCATGAACGATCATGGCAGCGCCGACGCCGGTACCCGGTCGGGCCACTACCCGGCCAGCACTACCCGGGACTGATTCCGGACCAGAACAACCGGATATGCACCCGGGCAGCACCCGACCGGCCCCCGGGCCAGCGAACGCACCGAACGGCGGATATCGCGTCGGTGCTATCTCGTCCGTCACGGCACGTCACTGCGGGAGACACTCCCGTTACATCACCTAACGACCTTCAATTGCGGAGGTCATGTTCATGATGTTCCTGCAGCGCGTCGTCAACGGCGGTGGCTTCATCGACCGGGAGTACGCCATCGGCAGCGGCCGCATCGACCTCCTTGGCCGCAAGCCCTACGGCGATCACCTCCTCCAGCGTGCTGGATCCATGCTGATACCACGGGGGTCCGCAGGCCGCTGACCTGCGTAAACTGCTCGTACTGCCAGGATCTTCACCATCTTCGAGGGCACGAGCGAGATCCAGCGGATGCTGATCGGGCAGGCTGTGACTGGGTTGGACGTGCGATAGCGTTGACCTGCGGATATACCCGGCGTTGACCTGGGAAGTAGGGCCGTTCCGCTGGTGAGTGGGGCGGCCCTTTCTCGTGTGCCGTTTGCCCGGATCATCCCGGTTATTTCCCGTCGTTTCCGGACCGCGTGCTGAATTGGTGCTGATACCTGGACCAGATTGGTCCAAACCAATGTGGCTATAGGTCTAGACCGCCAGGAACAGATGTTGGAGGGCCCGGGCATGTTCAGGTGTTCATGGCCATGTGGCATGACTCCTTCCCGGGCTGGTCGGCGCCGGCTTTCCTTTGCGCAACATGGGATCTATATTTCATGTCGTGCAAAGAGGTTCTCCGCCGCCGTTGCTTCCCCTGCTGCGTTCCAGGCTGCAGGCCGAGGTGCTGACCCTCATCCTGCTTGGTCCTGAGCTGGAGTGGTCGCTGACCGACCTGGCGTCCCGCACGGGGGCCTCGGTGTCAACGGTTCAGCGGGAGGTGGACAGGGCGAAGCAGGCGGGAGTCGTCAGCTCCCGGCGCCTGGGCAGCGCCCGGCTGGTGAGGGCGGCGGCCTCGCCGTTGACGGCTCCCCTGGCTGAGCTGTTGCTGCGCTCGTTCGGGCCGCGGCAGGTGCTGGCCGAGGAACTGTCCGGCGTTGAGGGAATTGAGGCGGCATACCTGTTCGGCTCGTGGGCGGCCCGGTACGCGGGCGAGGCGGGCCGCGCGCCGGCCGACCTGGACGTCCTTGTCATCGGGGCTCCGGACCGGGACGACCTCGATGACGCGGCCCAGCGGGCCGAGGAACGGCTGGCCCGGGAGGTCAACGTCACGATCCGGTCGGCCGCCTGGTGGCGGGAGGGGGCCGACGGCTTCCATACCGACGTCACCCGGCGGCCGCTGGTGCCGGTCTTCGTCGAGGAGGGAGCGGAGTGAGCTGGGAGACGGGAAGCGGTCGCATCCGGGAACTGGTCGGCGTGGGGGAGCTTGGCCAGGTCCCGCCGGACGGCGGGCTTGCCCGGCGGATGCTGGAAGACGCCGGGCGGCACCTGGCCACCGCGGCGGCGGCCACATCGTCGGGAGATCTGCCAGGCGCCTACCAGCTAGCGTACGACGCGCTGCGCAAGAGCGCTGCGAGCCTGCTGGAGGCCCAGGGCCTGCGGGCGACCAGTCGCGGCGGACACATCGCGGTGCAGGACGCCGTCATCGCCCAGTTCGGGACGAGTATCCGGGCACTGCGCTCGTTCAGCAGGCTGCGCCGTGCGAGGAACGGCTTCGAGTACCCCAGCATGCAGACCCCGGGACCCTCCGGCGACGACGTGTGGGACGCCATCAGGGTCGCCCGCGAGGTCCACGACGCGGCAGAGAAGATACTGGAAAGCGGCGTGCTCAGCCCCTGGCAAGACGCGGGTAGCGTCGGGGCCTTACCGGAGTCGCGGACGAGATCGAGTCGGCCCACCATCCGGTGCTGGTCGGCATGCTCCGGGCTTATGGCCGTAAGCCCACGGATACGACCGGTCCGGGAATCAGGGTGAGTATGCGCTGCGGGCCCGCGACCAGCGCGTCCTTACCGCGCCGGGCGCACTCGGC
>JASHOE010000036.1 GCA_030041275.1 Streptosporangiaceae bacterium | reverse complement strand
ACCGTCACCGACGAGCACATCGCGGGCCTGCCGATCGGCCCCGGGACCCGGGTCCCGATGCTCATCTGCTCGCCGTGGACCCGGGGCGGCTACGTGGACTCCAACGTCTACGACCACACCTCGATGCTGCGGTTCCTGGCCGCCTGGACCGGGGTGCAGCCGGTCAACGTGACCCAGTGGCGTCAGTCGGTGACCGGTGACCTCACCGCGGCGTTCGACTTCCAGCACCCGGACTTCTCGATCCCCGGGAACATCCCGACGCTCAACCAGACCTGGGCGCTGACCCAGCTGACCGGCGGATCGACGGCGCCTCCGGCCGAGGGCGACCAGAGCATGCCGAGCCAGGAACCCGGAACCCGGCCGCACCGCCCGACCGTGCACCAGCCGTTCGCCGACGTCACGGTCAACCGCACGAACAGCCAGGTCACGGCAGCGCTTACCAACACCGGCAAGGTCGGCGTCTCGTTCGCGGTCTATCCCGACGACTACCTGCCCGCAACCGCCACGCCGTTCACGGTGCTCCAGGGCTCGCCGCGCTCCTACGTCTGGGACGCGGCGCTGACGGCCGGGAAGTACGCCTTCTCGGTCTACGGCCCGGACGGGTTCCTGACCAGCTTCGCGGGTGAGGTTGTGCCGGCCGGCGTCAACGTCGGCCCGGTCCCGGCCGTCACCGCTGCGGTGCGGGCCGGCACGCTGGGACTCACGCTGGCCAATGAGGGCCACCAGAAGATCGTCTACACGCTGACCCCGAACGACTACGAGGGCCGCACCCAGACGGTCACCGTGGGCTCCGGCGCCACCAAGGCCGTCGCCTGGCCGACCGACGAGTACGGCTACTACGACGTGGTGATCACGGCCAGCACCGCCGACGGCTTCCTGCGCCGCTACGCGGGCCGCATCGCCTGAACGACGACGTCAGCTGGGTGGCGCCTGGGTTCCTCCCGGGCTCAGGCGCCACACCGCGTCGCTGCGTTCCGACCATCGCGCTGATGCCGTGACCTTCCTGATGCCAGGGCGTGTTAGATCCGACTCAGCGCTTGGGCTACGGAGCGAACGACCTCTACGACGTCCTGCTCCTTCTCTGGCGTATGCCTTGGCCACGCTGAGAGCAGCACAATGACGACCTCGGTTGGCGGATCGACATAGACCGCCTGGCCGCAGTAGCCGCGCGCCGCGTACAGCGGGCGGCCGGCGTCGATGATCCACCAGTTCCGGCTGTAATAGCTGATGGCGTTCTCTCTCGCACCCTCGGCGACGCCGTCCGCTGGCGACGCGCCGGGGTGGATGGTCTGCTGGATCCATCGTGGAGGCAGCAGTTGCTGGCCATTCCACGCCTTGCCGGTGCGCCATGATTCGCCGAACAGGGCGATGTCGCGCAGGGTCGCCGAGATGCCGCCATCAGCGTGAGCGTTGCCATGTCTGTCGATCGTGACCTCCGCGTCGTGCCCGGCGCCCATTGGCTGCCAGAGCAATTCGGAGATGAGATCGCTGATCCGCTGCCCGGTGACGGCTTCGAGGACCCAGGCCAGCATGTCGGTGTGGATTGACTGATACCGGAATTCCGTCCCGTGGGGCTGATCGGATGGGAGATTCCGCATGTAATGCCTGATGTCGCTTGGAAGCTCCTGGCGGAGTGGGCGCCACTGGTAGATCTGCTCGTAAGCAGGAAGATCGGAATTGGGATCGTCGTCAGACTCGTCAAATCGGATGCCGGCTCTCATGTCAAGGAGATGGTCAACCGTGGCCGCCTCCCACGCCGAGTTGCGCAGCTCGGGGAGAATGTCGGACAACTTGTCGCTGGTGCCCAGCTGACCCGCGCCGACGAGGATGCCGGTTACGGAAGCGACGATCGACTTCGACACTGACATCAACAGGTGCGGCGTCTCCGGCCCCAGGCCGTTGCGGTAGCGCTCGTACCGAATCGCTCCGGACTGCAAGACCAGAAAGCCGCTGACGTTCGCGTCGTGAAGATAGTCAACCAGGCTTAGCCGGCTGCGGAGTACGGGAATGTGGTCGAGCTCTATGGGGTCAGCTGCTAGGTGCCGCATCTCTGCACCGCGCCGGATCCGGGCCGACGGGATGAGTTCCCGTACGTGCTGGAATCCCCAGGCACGGTTGGCCGGCTCGAGCCAATTTTCGAGCGTCGGGCGGTCATGGCCGACGGCATGTCTTGCTGCAGCCACGGTTAGAGTTCCGCCCTTTCAGTCGCGTCGAACCGGCCAGGCTGGTCAGTCGCGATCGTCGGGTACAGGCACGAAACCTGGTGTCGGGGCCCGATCTTCTCCGGCGGCGGTGGCGCGGTCGTGCATTCCGCCTTCATGGCCGGGCAGCGCGTGGCAAAGCTGCAACCTTGCGACTCGATGTCGCGGACGGCCAACTTGGCACCGCCGTTCTCGGGGAGGGATGCCAGCAGGGCGAGGGTGTAGTGATGGGCGGGATGTTCGAAGATCTCGTCAGTGTCGCCACTCTCTACGATGCGGCCAGAGTGCATGACGTAGGTCGTCCGCGTGGCGTAGTGGATCACGCCGAGATCATGGGAGATCAGTACGAGCGCAAGTCCTCGATGCTCTCGGAGGTCGTTGAGCAGATTGAGGATCTGGGCCTGCACGGATACGTCCAGGGCGGATGTCGGCTCATCCGCGACCAGAACCTTGGGCTCGCAGGCCAAGGCGCGGGCAATGCCGACTCGCTGACATTGCCCGCCGCTCAGGCCTTGCGCCCTGCGACCGAACGTGTCGGTCGGCAAGCCCACCTCGCGGAGCAGGCTAGCTGCCTCTCGGGCCGCACCTGACGCAGACGCGCGTCGAGCCACCCGCAGCACCTCGGCGACGGTCTCGAGCGCGGTCCGCCGAGGGTTGAGTGAACCATAGGGGTCCTGGAAGACCATTTGAACGTCGCGGCGCCGCACGTCCTTGCGTGATACCTCGTTCCAGGGTCGCCCGTCGATCAGGACCTCGCCGGAGGATGGCGCAAGGGCGCCCACTAGGGCCCGGGCGAGGCTCGACTTGCCGCTCCCGCTTTCACCGACGATCCCGATGGCGTCGCCGGCATGCACGTCCAAAGAGACATGCTTCACCACGTCGGGGCCTTTCGCGCCGTATCGCAGGACCACATCCTTTGCCTGCAGCAGGGCACTCATTTCGTCACCGCTAGCCAGCACGAGACGCTGTGCTCGCCACCTGCGGTTTCAAGTACGGGCCCCTGCTCATGGCAGCGAGCCTCCGCCTGACTGCAGCGAGGGGCGAACCCGCACCCGGCGCCCCGTTCATGAGGTGCCGGGCACAGACCTGGCACCGGCACCAGCGGCGCGCCCCGTCGCTCCACGCTGGGGATCGACGCAAGCAGCGCTTTGGTATACGGATGCCACGCGTGCTCGAGCACCGTAGCTGTGGGGCCACTTTCGACGACCGCGCCCGCGTACATCACCGCGACGCTGTCGGTGAATCGCCGGACCAGGCCGAGATCGTGCGTGACGAAGAGCACGGCCAGTCCCGAGGTGGTCCGCAGCTCGGAGATCAGATCCAGGATGTCGCGCTGGATGGTCGTATCCAGCGCCGTCGTCGCCTCGTCCGCGATGAGAAGTTCTGGGTCACCTGCCAGCGCGAGGGCAATCATGACTCGCTGGCGCATGCCCCCGGACAGCTCATGCGGATAGAGCCGCATGACGTCGGCCGCTTTCGGGAGACGGACCATGTCCAGCAGTTCGATGCTGCGTCTGCGGGTCTCGAGGTGCGGGTTCAGGGTCTTGATGGTCTCCCGTAGCTGATTTCCCACCTTGATGACCGGGTTGAGGGAAGCCAGCGAGCTCTGCGGGACCAAGGCAATGCGCCTGCCCCGCACCTGCTTCCACGTGGCCGACGGCGCGTCGACGAGGCTCAGGCCGTCGAAGACAACTGCACCCTTGACGACACGGCCTCCAGAGCGCCCCACGAGACCAGTGATGACCCGCGTGGTCATCGTCTTCCCAGATCCTGTCTCGCCTACGAGGGCCAGGCACTCGCCATTGCCGACGGAGAAGGACACGTCCTGGAGCACCAGGTTTCCCCCGATGGCGACGGCCAGCGAGTTGACCGTCAGGAGCTTATCCGCGATCTCCGGCTCCTTTCGCCAGGAGCCCGTCCGCGAGGACGCTCAGGGAGAGTCCCGTCACGGCCAGCAATGCGGCCGGGCCGATGAGCATCCACGGCGCGCTGCTGATATAGCTCTGGGCGTCGAACATCATGTTTCCCCACTCCGGCGTTGGGGGCTGCACGCCGACCCCGAGGAAAGAGAAGGATGCGAGCGCGCCCATCGTCACGATCGCGTCGAGAATGGCGTAGGCGAGGATCTGGCGGAACACGATGGGAATGATGTGGCGCGCGAGGATTCGCGTGTTGGAGAAGCCCGCCAATCTCGCTGCCAAGACGAACTCGCGATCTCGCAGGCTCATCGCCTGGCCCCTCGCGAGGCGAGAGTAAAACGTCCAGTCCAAGCAGACGAAGGAGATGAGGATGGCCGGAAGGCCGGCAGGCAGGAAGCCCAGGTGCCGGCCAGGACCGATAACCGTCACCAACAGCAGCAGAATCACCAGATAGGGGAAGGCGATCAACGCGTCGACCACTCGCATGACCACCGGGTCGATCCAGCGCTGGGCGGTCAGCGCCACGCCGGAGCCGATGGCGGTGCCCACGATCGAGGACACCGCCACCACGAACAGGGCGACGGATATATCGAGCCTCCCGGCGTCGAAGGCTCGCGCCATCACGTCCCGCCCGAGCTGGTCGGTTCCGAACGGATGCGCCAAGCTCGGACCCTGAAGCGGCAGGCCGCCCATCGTGTCAGGCTTGTACGCCCACACCAGTGGCACCGCAATACAGAGCAGACACATAGCGACCAGTCCGCCGCCCCCAAACAGGATGGCGCGTGATGCACCCCACCGCCGGCTAAAGCGCTGCGACACCAGCCAGGTAACGCGGTTCTTCTTCCCGCTGACCGGAATCGGCGCCGCATCCATGAGGGGCGCTACTGCTGGCTCAAGCGGCCCACCCTGCGGCATCATGCTCCTCTGCGGACTCGGGGATCGACGAGGATGTAAAGAGCGTCTGCCGACAGGTTTGCGACGACTACCGAAAAAGCTGCGATAATCGCACATCCCTCGATCACCGTGTAATTCAGGGCATCGACTGCCTGGTAGAGAGCAGTTCCCAGCCCGGGAAGCGCAAAAATTGCCTCTATCACAATCGCGCCGGAGATAAGCGTGCCCACGTTCAGTCCGATAAGCGTAATGAGCGGCAGGAGGCTGTTGGGCAGTATCTGCTTGTACATGATCGACCGAGACGAAATCCCCCGGGCAATGGACGCCTCCACGTACAGCTCTCTTGAAGAGTCGAGCGCCGCCTGCCGCACAGTTCTAATCACTAGGGGAATCAGGTAGCCGCTGAGCGCAATGGCCGGGAGGGCCAGGTGACTGAGGTCCGAGCCGAGGCCCGCCCCCCAGCCCCCCACCGGGAAGAGGCCCAGTTTGACGCTGAGAGCGAAGATGAGAAGCAGGCCGATCAGAAACGGCGGCGCCGCGAGCAGCACGACAGCTACGGACTGCACAGAGTGGCTCACGACCTGCTGGCGGCGAGCCAGGGCGGCCCATAGGCCTAGCGGAACGCCGACGACCAGCGACAGTACTGTGCTCGCCGCCACCACCAGCGCCGTGACACCCAGCCCATCGAAGATGATGTGGCGCACGGATACGCCTTCTTCGACGAGGGAATTACCGAAATTGAGTGTCGGCACGCCTTTCAGGAATGACCAGAACTGTTCAATCAGCGGCCGATCAAGACCGAGGCGTTGATCGAGCGCGGCCACGGCCACCGGCGTCGCCTTGGTGCCGAGGACATCTTTGGCCGGGTTTCCGGGTATCAGCCGCATGGCGAAGAACACGGTGATCGAGACCAGCAGCATGACCGAGATGGCCTGAGCGACCTTGCGGGCCAGGCTGCGGACAGCCGGGGCCGTAAGGCCGCGGGGCCTACGGTTCACGGGCGATCTCCACCTGGTCGGTCGGCTCCGCGTCGATGAACTTGCTGGACACCCGCTGGGCCCACATGTCGTTCCATGTCGCCACCGTCACGAACGGCTGCTCCTGGTCAAAAAGTGTTCCGACCCCGCGGATAGCGCTGAGCTCGGAGGAGCCTGCCGAATCGTCCGCCTTGTTGATCAGGCCGTAGAGTGCCTTGTTGTTCCAGTTGCTGTAGAAGGCTCTGAAGTAACTGTCCGGAAGGGCGTCATACTCCAGCATGCCGTTCGGGATATCCGCGAAGTCGTACATGTAGGTGAAGCCCATCTGATAATCCTTAGCGGACAGGACAGTGTCATCCCAGGTGGTGTCGCCTACTCCAACCAGGCTGGCGTGAATGCCAATCGAACTAAGGTCGTTAGCAGCGATCTCGCTACCCAGTTCGGCCCATGGCCCGTTCGTGGGATCATAGGTAATGGTCACCTTGCAGCCGTGGGCGCAGGGCGTTCCCTTGAGCAATGCCCGGGCTTGGCTGAGATTCTGGCTGACGGGCAGTTTCGGGTCGTAGCCTGTCATGGTTGTTGGCCAGAAGCCGCTGATTGGCTTTGCGTAGCCGCGCCAGAGGAGATTGTTCATTTCCTGCCGGTCCAGGGCATCGCTGACGGCCTTGCGCACATCGACGTTATTGAAGGGCGCGGTTTGGTCGTTGAGGGCGAAACCGTAAATACCGTAGGTCTGCTGCAGCTTCCAGATGATGCCTTTTTCGGATTCCAGCTGCGGCTCGGTGCTCATCGGCAGATCCTCGGCCATGTCGATTTCACCGGTCTGCAGCTCCGCCTCGGCAGTGCTGGAATCGGCGATCGTCGTGAAGATCACCTTAGGTATCACCGGTTTCGGTCCCCAGTAGTGGGGATTGGCCACCATCACAGCGGTGTTGCCGCCCGTCCAGCTCTGCATCTCGTAGGGTCCGGCCGAGATCGGATGGTCCCAATATGCGGATGAGGACGGGTTCTTGTACGCGCTTGCCGGCAGGATGGCGAAACCCGACTCTGCGAGGATCGTCTTGATGTTGGGGTAGGGCTGACGGAGCGACAGCACAACCGTCGTCGGGTTAGGCGCAGATGCCGACTTCATGGGTGCCGTGAAGTCGGCCCAGATGTTGGCCTTGTTCGTCATGTCACGGTTGAGCGTGGCGGCCACATCGCTTGCTGTCAGCGGCGTGCCGTCGGAGAACTCCAAGTGAGGGCGAAGCGTGAAGGTCCATGTCAGCTGGTCGGCAGAGACGGACGCGGATTCGGCCAGGCCGGGCTCGGGCGCCGATGCGGTGCCGTAGCGGAACTCGTAGAGCCCCTCCCCGATGAGCCCCTCCGCGTTGATCTCCTGTACGTCGACCGCCAGATCCGGATCGAGGCTGCTCATCCCGTCCACAAAGGCCACGGTGACCTGCGCGGGGACCTTGAGGATCGCCGCCTTCTTGGACGGCGCCGATCCGGTGAGTCCTCCTTGGTTCGTTACCGAACCCTGCGTCGAGCTGGAGCCGCAGGCAGCCAGCACGATCGATACCGTCACCGCCAACAAGGACAGCGGGCCTAGCTTACGGATCATGAGGACCTCTCTTAGGGACGCAACAGGTCACCGACGTGAGCATGGCTTGCAGGCACCGTCGCAGTGATCGGTGGCCGGTGGCCCCGGAGGTTCTCCGGCTACCTTGTCAGCGTTCTGAGCGGCACGATCGCCGTCTTGGACCCTTCGCCCGGATAGTGAAACATGGGGCTATTGGTAATGTCAAGAGTTCTACTGAGTCATGCGTTTTGCCGTCAACTCTTGAAGAAATCTTCTCAGCTGGCCCGTTCGGGCAGGCGAATTTACACGGTATTACCTGTTTCGTTCGCGACCCGGCGCTTGCTATGGCATCAGGTAGTGAATACGATCCGAACGTGGCTGACGAGCTGAGTGCAGGGTCGCAGAGTAGCCTGCGAGCGCGGAACACCCGCCTGGTGCTCAGGGCACTTTCCCGCTTCGGGCCGCTCGCCCGGGTTGAGATCGCCGACCGCACGACGCTGTCGCCCGCCACCGTCTCCAACATCGTGGCAGCTCTTGTAGCTGAAGGCGCTGTCACGGTGGACACCGGTCAGCGAAGCGGCCGGCGGGCGAAGGTCGTCCGCCTGTCTGGGTCGGCCGACAAGAACGTCTCCCTGGGGCTCGCCGTCGGTCAGGAAGTCATATCCGCCGCGCTGTGCGATGCTGCCGGCAACGTGGTCGTGTCAGCCGACGTCAACCGGGCACCCTCAGCCACTTACAAGGACGAACTCGATGTATTGGCGCGCCTCGTGTCGGACTTCCGAAGTCGTCCTGAAGCCGCGGCCAGATTCATCGTAGGCGTCGGAGTGTCGATAGCCACGTGGGTCGATTTCGACCGGGGCTGCATACCCCCAGACCTGAACTGGTATGGGTTCGAGGGCAGTTCCTCCTGGCGAGGCGCCCCGCTTCGCGAAGACCTCTCTTCTCTGTGCGGCCTGCCTGTTCACGTCGACAGCGACGGCAACACGGGCACCCTCGCAGAATCCCGCTGGGGCGCGGGCCGCGGCCAGTCGAATATCGTCTACGTTCGCATCCGCGGTGACGGCGTGACCGGCGGCTTGCTGCTCAACAACCGCCTGTATCGCGGGGAGGCCGGTCTGGCCGGATCCTTCGGGCACAGCTCGGCTGACCCCTCGGGAAGCGTATGCAAATGCGGCAGCCGCGGCTGCCTGGAAACCTTCCTCGACGCCGACGCCCTGCTTGAGCCCCTCCGCCGCTCGTATGGATCTGGCCTTACGCTCCGCGACGTCGCCGAGCTAGCCGCGCAAGGAGATCACGGCTGCACGCGCATCGTCGCCGACTCCGCGGAACAACTCGGCAGGGCGCTGTCAAACACGATCAGCGTCCTGGCGCCCGGCTGCATCGTGATCGCCGGAGACCTTGCCCCGGCCAACGGCGCCCTCACACAGGCGCTGGATCGATCTCTTACGTCGCTGATGCCGTCAATGTTCCGGCCAGGCGCCATCCTGATGGGACAGTTCAACGACGGCGAGGCGCTCGGCGCAGCAGCCCTGGCATTCGAGGAGCAGGAAGCGTGGTCCAGCGCCGAGCCACCCGCCGCGCATCATCCCTGAAATCCGCGACCGTCAACCCGATCGAGTTGGCATTCGCCACGGTCCCGGCGCCGCACCAAGGTCACCAGGGGCCAGAGTTCTGTCCTCCCGGGCTCGGGCGCCACACCGCTGCGTACTGGCTACTTCTTCGCTGGTGACCGTGGCCGTTCCTTGATCCCGTCGGCGAGCAGGCCCACCACCTCGGCGATGCGCGCCGCGCGGAGGTCCGGCCGGCGGGTCGTCGCGTCGATGTAGCGCAGATAGGCCCGGCGGTAGAACTGCGCCAGCGTGTCGAAGAAGGCCCCGGCGGCCGGCGTCGCCGCCAGGGCCGCGGCGATGTCATCGGCGAGATCGCCACGCTGCGGGCCCTCGGGCCTCAGCTCGACCTCCGCCTCGGAGCCGACCGCAGCGCCCGTGCCAGCCATCCGCGAGGGGTTCAGGGTGAACGCCCATCCGCCGTCGCCCGGCGCAAGCGTCACCCGCACCCGGCAGCCGTTGACCGTGCCGGCCACGTGATGCACGGCCTTGGCGCCCCACACCTCGTCCGGGTCAAACGGGACCGTGATGACGCCATTACCGCGGGGATCTGTGGTGATCTGGACGCGGAACCGCTCAGCGCTCATGGCCTCATCGTTGCACGGCCGCGGCGCGTCCCGGCTTGCGCAGGATCAGGTGAGCGAGCTGCCCCAGCTGCCGATACGGGTCCGCGGCGCCGAGGCGTTCTTCGACGTCGAGCAGCGCGGCCAGCTCGCCCGGATCCGAGGGCGGCGGCGGGTCGAGTTCCTCCACGTCAACCGCGATCCGCACGCCGTACCAGTTCTCCAGCTCCAGTCCGTGCGCGGCCGCGGCGGCGGTGAGCGTCTCGAGGTCATCGGCGCGGGCCGGGGTTCCTATCTCGTTGACGTAGCGCATGTCGCGCCCTTCGGCCCGGGCCACGTCATGCTCCTCGAATGCCGCAAGCGCCGCGTGCCAGTCCTGCCGGGCAGCAGGACGCCACAGCGCCGAGGTCGTGGTGCGTACCGCGAGGGCCGTGAAGCCGCCGGGCGCCACGTGCGCCGCGAGCTCGGCCAGCACCGGCTGGCTGGCCGGGAGATACATCAGCACGCCCATGAGCAGCACGACATCGAAACTCTCACCGCCGGTCACAGCGGCGAGGCTGCCGACCGAACCTTCTCGCAGCACGACGCGGTCCCGAACCTGGCCTGTCTCCGCATCCAGTGACTGCCGGAACGCGGCGCGCATCTCTGGATCTGGCTCGACAGCGAGCACCTGGTGCCCCGCGCGGGCCATTCGGATCGACTGCGTTCCCTGGCCGGCACCCACGTCGAGCACCCGGGCCAGATGCCGGGGCATGTGCCTGCCGAGCTGACGAGAGATCATCTCTTGCCGGACGACGTTGCGAACGTTGCCGAGCCGGCCGAGCCATTCAGGGCGGGCGCCACCGAAGGTGCTGT
>JASHOE010000227.1 GCA_030041275.1 Streptosporangiaceae bacterium | reverse complement strand
CGCGGCACCCGACAGCCTGCGCGGCGCGAACAAGCCGGTGATCCGGAAGCTGACCCTGGCCCCGCTGATCCCGTCTTTGAGCGTAATGACGTCGCCGACAGACAGATGCAGTAGCGCCGCCGCGGACGCAGGCAGCGCTGCAGGAATATCAGCCGAGACCGTCGAGACGCGGGTTGCGTTAGATTCTGGCACGTGGCGGGCGCCTGGGGCCGCGGGCCACCCACCGGACACAAGCACGGCGTGGCTGGTGATGCCGTCGAGGGCCGCCGCCTCAAGCAGCGGCATGGTTCCTTTGGCCGTGCTGGCCGGCCGGGCGGGCAGCACGCCGGGCAGCACGTCTAACGGGTCGGACCACGTCCCGGACCAGAACCCAAACGGCACCCCTCGAAGCGACTGGCTGACCGCTGTCCGCAGGGTGCTCGCCGTTACCGCCGTCCCGTTGTTGCTCACCGGGCCCGTGATCGACAGCGCGGTGCCGGGCGCGACGGCAAGGTCGTGGCGTAATGCGAGCGGCAGCGCCTGATCGGCGAACACAGCCAGTTCCGTCCCGACCGCGGCCGCGACCAGCGTGGTCAGCGTCGCGGCCGCGAGCACAACCCAGTGTGCCGACACACGGCGCGTCGATAGATTCCCCCGCGGATGCATCACGATTGCAAGCATTCCCGTCGAAACCGGTAACGGCAAATGTTCCGCGGTCACACGTCCTCGCGCGCGGTCAAGGAATCGCGCAAGGCTCAGCGGTTGAGATGCTGCTGGCAGCCGACCCGGTAGGCCTCGGTCAGCCAGCTGACGAACTCAGCGTCGACGTCGGTAGGCTCTCTAATGCGTTTGTCAAGCCGCTGTGCTGACGTGGACGGCGTTGTAGGGCGTCTGGTTGCGGAGCATGGCGTGCAGGACGTTGACGCGGCGGCGGGCCAGTGCCAGGACGGCCTGGTGATGGGTCTTGCCCTCGGCTCGCTTGCGCCGGTAGTAGGTCCGGCTTGCGGGATCGCAGCTGGTAGCGATGAAGGCGGACTGGTAGAAGACGCGTTTGAGGGCTTTGTCGCCGGCGGTGGCGCGCTGCAGGTACCGGATCTTGCCGGACTGCTTGAGCACGGGTGCCAGTCCCGCGGCGGCGGCGAGGTGGTCGCCATCGGTGAAGCGGCTGGTGCCGCCGGTGAGGGCGAGGAACTCGGCGGTGAGAGTGGCCCCCATCCCTGGCAGGCTGCGGATGAGGGCCGCGTCAGGGTGGCGGGTGAGTACTTCGGCGATTTGCTTGTCGATGGCGGCGAGCTGGTCGCGGCCGGCCAGCGCCTCGCCGGCCAGGGAGCGGATCAGGCTGGCGGCGACGGCCTCAGCCGGCACGGTGATGCGCTGGGCTTGCGCGGCGGCGGTAGCGGCGCTGGCGAGCGCGTCTATGGTGGTGTCCTTGACCCGGCCGGCGCGGCGCTGGTGCGCGGTCAGGCGGGCCTTGCCGGCGCGGCGGATCTCGGCCGGGGTGACGTAGCGGGTCAGCAGGTGCAGCCCGGCCTTGCCGGTGACGTCCACGGCTCGTTCCAGGCCGGGGAAGATGGAGACCAGCAGATCCCTGATGCGCTGAGCGCGGCGGGTCTGGTCGGCGACAATCTCCGACCGTCGGCCGGCCAGCAGCCGCAGTTCCACGTCGATCTCCCGCGCAGGTTCCACCGTGCGCAGGTCCCGGCGCAGGCGAACCTGATCGGCGATCACGGCGGCGTCCTTGGGGTCGCTCTTGTGCTCCCCGCCGGTGGTGGCGCGGCGGGCCCGGTTCACCGCCAGCCCCGGCACATGCACAACCCGCAGGCCTTCGGCCAGCAACATCGCCTCGGCCAGGGCGGCGATGCCGCCCAGGATGTCGATGCCCACCGTCGCCGGGCCGTGCCCCGCCTCAGCCACGCGGATCTCGGCGATCAGCTCTGCGATCGCCTGCGGCGTGTTGTCGACCGCGTGGCTGGCCACCACCTGGCCGGCCTCTCCACTCTTGATCGCGGCCCAGTGCGTCTGTTTCGCCACGTCAATGCCTACGGCAAGCGACACGGCAGCTCTCCCTTCCCGACGGTGCGTCCGGGTGCGGCCTCTTCCCGCCGGCATTGCCCTACACAGCGATCGGTCGCAGTCCCTAATCAGCGGTCAGGAAGAAGCGGCGAGGCAGGGGGCCGAGCCTCCCGGGCCATCGGGTGCAGCGACGTGAAAGCCATCCCTGCCTCGCCTGCACCACCCGATCGTCCCGCTCTCGCGCAACCATCGGGGGGCCATTCAGAAACGTAGGGCGACGTGAGCCGGAAGGTATGCACCACATTGCGTGACGATAGTTCCTGAACATGCAGGAACCGGGGCTGTCGACGTGGCGGGCCAGTACGAGGTGCCCGCTTAGCCAGCTGCTACGCGGGACGAAGGCTGCGAAGCTCATCCGCAGTGCAAGGCAATGCGCGACTTCTCTGGCAGGACCTCCACCGGGGCCCAGCGCCGAGACCGCAGCCACTGCCTGGTCAAAGGCGGCGCGGACATCCGAAGCCGCGCCAGCGAAGTGATCCTCCAGGTCACCCACGGGAGCGCAGGTGTGCACCTGGTTCTAACTGGCAAAAACCCGCATCCCGCGCGCTGCCACATCGCTGCCGGTGACACGAACTAATCATCCGCCACGTCTGGGGTGAGGTGGGGCTACTGGCCCGTCTAGGAGCTGACCTCGACGCCGTCATCGACCGGCAACTCCAGGGTCACTAACCCGTTACGAGGATCTCGAACATACGCCAGGTAGCGGGCCGTGCTCTCGAAGCTGCTGTCGTCGGCAACCACCAGGCGCCCGGCGTGAGCCTGGGCTGCAGCAGCTGCAGGACGGGCAGGCACAAGTCCTTCCAGCCGTCAAGCAGCACGAGCCCGGCCGGTCAGCTCAAGCTGACCAGCGTCCCTGGCGCGTCGCCTTCCAGAATGGCACCGCGGTCGCCAGCCCGGCCTGCTCAAGGCTGTCCCTGGCAGGGTCAGGCGCCGTGACGTTATCCCGGTCGACGCTGTCGACCTCTCGAAACCCGAAGGCATCGTGCTCGGGTTCCTCGGCCCGAATTGGGCAGGTGGTCCGCGCCGTGGCCTTCGGCATTTCTCCGCAAGGTGGCCGTCCTGACGTCGAGTACGCACATGGTCAGCAGGCGGACACGGCCGCCGCGACGCTGAGCGGGCTGATGTCGGTGAGGGCGCTGTGGAGACTGGAGAGCATCGACTGGTCGATCGAGTAGCAGATCTGGGTGCCGCGGCGGCGGGTACGGACCAGGCCGGCCTCGCGCAGCGTCTTCAGGTGGGCGCTGATCGTGGGCTGGCTGACATCGAACAGCTTGGTGAAGTCGCACGCGCACGTTTCCGGGCGTCGGGCGAGCTCGCGCATGATGCCCAGCCGGATCGGATTGGCCAGGGCACGTAGCCCGACCACGATCGCATCCGCGCTACCAGTAGCCACGCGGGAATGATAGCGGGCAACCGATATAGAGAAATAGCTATATTGAAGCTAGCCTATCCGCGGTGAGCACCCACGTAGGAGCCGTCTCCTGGGCACGCCGTCTGGGGCTGCCGCCCGTACAGGGCCGCGGCGGCCTGGTCGCAGCGCTGGTAGTGGACAGTCTCGGCAGCGGCCTGTTCGTCCCGTTCGCTGTGCTCTACTTCCTGCGCACTACTCCACTGTCGCTGACAACGGTGGGCGTCGGACTGACGCTGGCCGGGCTGGTGGCCCTGCCCGCGCCGCTGGCTCTTGGGCAGTTGATCGACCGGTGGCAGCCCAAGACCATCGTCGTGGTGGGCAATCTGCTCAGCGCCGCCGCGTTCGTGGGTTACCTGTTCGTCAGCTCCCAACTCGAGCTGATCCCCGCCGCGCTCGCCGCGAACGTCGGCCAGCGGACGTTCTGGACCGCGACCCGCGCGCTGGTCGGACAGATCGCCGAACCGCCTGCTCGACCGGCGTGGTTCGCCTTCCAGAGCATGCTCCTCAACGCCGGCTACGGCGTCGGCGGCCTGCTCGGTGCCGCCGCCGTCAGCCTGCACACCCTGACCGCGTTCCACGCCCTCGCCCTGCTCAACGCCGCCTCCTATGTCGCTGCCGCCGCCCTGCTGGCGCGGTGGACCGCCCCCGCCCGCGGGACCGGCGGTGCGGCCGACATCAAACACCAGCACGACGCAGGCCGCGAGAGACCCGTAAAGGTCACCTACCGGACCGTGCTGTCCGATCGGCAGTTGTGGACGGTGACGACGGTCAATCTGGCGTTCGTGGTGTGCCAGTCCGCGCTGACGGTCCTGGCAACGGTCTACGTAGTCGACACCCTGCACGGCCCCGCCTGGGTCGGCGGGTTGCTATTCACCCTGAACACCATCCTGGTCGTCCTGATCCAGACCACGATCACCAAGGCGACCGCGAGCTGGACGCCCACATCCGTGCTGCGGGCCGCCGCCCTCAGCTGGGCCGCGTCGTTCGCCATCATGTGGGCGCTCGCCGGGGTAGGCGGCAGGTTCGGTCTAGTCCTCTCCCTCGGGATCGTCGGCTTCGGCCTCCTTTTCACTATCGCCGAAATGCTCGCATCCCCGACCATCAACGCACTCGCGATCACGCTCGCCCCCAGCCACGCGCCCGGCCGACACCTAGCCCTGTTCCAGATGTCCTGGAGCGTCGGCAGCGCACTAGCCCCCGCCCTGCTGACCTCGCTGTTAGCACACGGACCCGCCTGGCCGTGGGCGACCCTCATTGGGTTGTCCGCGGTCACGGCCGCGGCGACCGCCCGCTCGCCGCTCCCTGCTTGACGCCCCCTCGCGCAGGCAGCCGGACTCCTGCCCCCCATCCGCGCCGCGGCATCGACAGTGGTGCTTCGGCGACACAGGGCGTGCGGTAGTGCTCCGCAGTCCCACGGCGAAACGCCTGCCAAGGCGCCAATCCCGCCAGATTGTTACCAGGACTTTCGCAGCCCCAGGCGCATCCGCCCGCCCCCAGGCGCGCAGAGCGTGTCCCGCCGACGGGACACGCTCCGAGGAGACCGTCGGCGTGCCATGTATCTAGACGTTATGCGCCGGCCCCGA
>JASHOE010000226.1 GCA_030041275.1 Streptosporangiaceae bacterium | reverse complement strand
ACCTGGAGAGCCGCCTGCCCGCGGACGCTCCGGTCGTGCACGTGCGCGGAATCGGCTACAAGGGCACGATCGAGGTCAGCACCAAGCCGCGCGATATCGGTCAGTCCGGCCGGCGCGCGCTCCGATAAGGCGGGCGCCGGGCGCTGCACGACGTCTTCGGCTACCCGTTCGCCGACGTGGCCGCCTGGCTCAGGTGATCGAGCCAGCCGCTGCACCGGTCACAAGGCCGTCACCCCAGCGAGCGATCTCGCTCTCGAGGTCGAGCGGGGCGATCATCTCGCCGCCGGCCAGCTCCTGCTCCCAGGCATCGGCCGGCACTCGCCACATGACTTCGAACTCGATGCCGCTCGGATCCTTGGCGTACAGCGACTTAGACACCTTGTGGTCGCTGGCGCCGACCAGCGCCCCGCGCCGAGCCAGCCGGTCTCGCGTGTCGGCGAGCTCGGCGAGCGTACCGACTTCCCAGGCCAGATGGTAGAGCCCGATGTACGGGCCGTGCGGAACCTGGCCATGCGGTACCTCGAACATGCCGAGATCGTGGTCGTTGGCGCTGCCCGGCGCACGCACGAACGCGGCGCGGCCGGGGATGTGCATCCGCACCTCAAGACCCAGCGCGTCGGTGTAGAAATCGACGCTGGCTGCCAGATCCCGGACATACAGAACCGCGTGGTTCAGACGACGTACGGCCATCGTGCTCACCCCTACTCGAGTATGCGAACAATAAGCCGCCGCCGCAGCGGCACATTCCCTGCCGCCTCGCGAACCGCAGTGCGACCCACGTCAGGATTCACCGACCGACTCGGCCGTCACGGCCACCGGGCCGGTGTAGACGCACCGCGGCCGGATCGGGATGTTGCGGTCGTACTCCTCCAGCGCATGAGCTAGCCAGCCGGCAGTCCGGCCGATGGCGAACATCGCCTCGCCTGCGCCGCGGATCATCCCGGCCACGCCGACGAGAACAGCCAGCGCGAACTCGATGTTGGGCGCGGGCAGCGCCCGGCGCCGCACGTCGGCGGTCACGGCCGAGGCGACGGCGAGCCGCTCGGAATCGGGCGCGTACTCCGCGATGAGCCTGAGCAGCAAGTTGGCACGCGGGTCTCCGTCCCGATAGACAAAGTGCCCGAAGCCCGGCAGCTTCTCGCCGCGTCGCAGCACGTCCCCGACCACCCTGGGTGCGTCGGCGGGTGACTCGGCCGAGCCGAGCATGATCTCCGCCCCGAGCGCAGCACCGCCGTGCAGCGCCCCGGTCATAGCGCCGAGCCCGGTGGAAACCACTGCGTACGGGTCGGCGCGCATCGAGGCGGCCACCCGGGCCGCGAGCGTCGACGCGGCCAGCTCGTGATCGGCAACCAGCACCAGGGCCGCACTGATCACCCGGATCAGGCTGGGCGGAGCCGGGTCCGGGCACAGCCGGGTGGCGAGCCTTGCAGCGATACGGTCCTGCGGGCCTGCCTCGTCCTCTGGCCCGGCGCCGTCTTGCACACCAGGAACCGCGTGCGACTCGGCGCCGACCTGGCGCGCCGCTGACTCGCCGGCCGCGTCCGCTGCTCTCGCCGGCGGCAGGGCGTCAGTCATGCCGGCTATCAGCGCCTGGCCGGCCGCGACGACCGCCGGCCGGTCCAGGTGCAGCCGGAACGGGTCGGTGACCGCCAGGGCCGGCACGATGACCTGGATGCGCTCGAGTGGCAAGGTGCCGGGCGGCAGCGCCGCCTGTGCAGCGCGTCCCGCCGCCAGCGCGGCAGACGTCGCCGACCAGCGGCGCCGCGGGGCCGTCTCGACGTCATCAGTCCCGGTCGTGGCACCGCCCGCCGGTCCCGACACTGCACGGCGATCGAGACCAGGGCGCGAGCCCGGCAGCACGCCAGTCCAGAGCAACAGGGCGACATCCTGGAAGTTGCACCGCAGCGCTAGCTCCGTGGCGTCATAGCCGCGGTATCGCTGCGTCGTGCTGGTGATCTCGGTCAGCTCGGACTCGATGATCAGCTCCGCGGCGGCGGCACGGCGGGGTCGGCCCCGCCGGGCGAGCTGCTCGATCTCCTCGACGTCGAACATGCTGGCGCGCCCGTCGGCCTCCCGGCGCCGAGTGAGCACGCCGCGGCTGACGTACGCATACAGGCTCGCCTGCTTGATGCCGAGTCGCTCCGCGGCCTCTGCCGCACCGATCCACTCGGTCACGTGCACCTCCCCCCAGGCCGCCCTGGCCCATGGCCAGGAGTGCCGTTCAGCAGACCCCAGCCTGGTCCTAGGTTGATTACAGTCAACATTGACACGATCCTGGCGTCACGGTCAATAATTGTCGGGAACGGGGTTCCTTAAGCGAGGGAGAGGTCCGCCATGTCCGCCGCTGTAGACGCTGCTGCTGCGCCCTACGAGGCACCCCCGGGCCTCGCGGGTGTCTCCGTAGCCCACACCAAGGTCTCCGACGTACTCGGACGGAAGGGGTTCTACCACTACCGCGGGTACAACGCCGTGGACATCGCCAGACGCGGCCGGGTGGAGGACGCCTGGCACCTCTTCCTGAAGGGTGACCTGCCGAATGCCGCGCAGCGCGAGGAGTTCGCCCGCCAGTCGGCCGCCTGGCGCGAGCTGCCGGATGGCGTAGCGGAGCAGCTGCCCGCGATCGCGAAGCTGAGCCCGCGCGGTTCCCTGTCGTCCCTGCGTACTGCGCTCTCGCTGGCCGCCCAGGCGCTCGGCTGCAGGCCCTGGGGCGACCAGACCGACGCGGAGACGGTCGAGCAGGCAGCTCGGCTCTCGGCGATCATGCCGGTGCTCGCCGCCGCGCTCTTCAGGCTCAGCGGCGGCCTCGAGCCGGTGCTGCCGCGCGCCGATCTCGGCTATGCAGCGAACTACCTCTACATGATCACCGGCGACGTGCCCGACGAGCGGTCAAGGTCCGCGGTCGAGCGCTACCTGATGCTCACCATCGACCACGGCTTCAACAACTCGACGTTCACGTCGAGGGTGATCGCCAGTTCCGGCGCCGACCTCGGCGCCGTCGCGACCGGGGCGCTCGCGGCCCTGTCTGGCCCGCTGCACGGTGGCGCACCGGCGCGGGTTTTCGACATGCTCGACGCGATCGGCACGCCCGA
>JASHOE010000225.1 GCA_030041275.1 Streptosporangiaceae bacterium | reverse complement strand
CTCACCACCGAGCGCGGCATGGCCGGCCGGGACGCGATCTGGGCGCACCCGGACCTGCTGCCGACCGCGGACGACTTCGACGACCCGGACGGCTTCGTGCACGGGCGACCCGAGCTCGACATCTCTGATCTCGAGACACCCGAGCCGCCACGTCCCGATGACGACGACACACCGCCCGCCGGATAGCACCTGCACGGATAGCACCTGCACGGATAGCACCCGCACGGATAGCACCCGCACGGGATAGCATCTGCACCGCTCCGGCTGGGCGGCGCCGACACACCGCCGCGGACGAGCTCGTCGCTTCCACTCAGGCGCCTCGCATGCTCTCGGCCGGGCTCAAGGGGCCTACCGGATCGGTGGGCCAGAGCCGGGCAAAACGCCGTGGCGACCGGTCGGTAGGTCGGGAAATCTGCGTCCACAGCGGGTGGACATCATCGCGGCAGGTCGGGCATGACCCCGACGGGTGACGGATGAGTAAATTCACACCATCGTGCCGGGAAATCCACAGCGGCGCGCCGCGTGCTCCCCACGCTACGCACAGGCTTATGCACAGGCTGGGCTTGACCGGCCGGTTGGCCGAGCCTAACTTCGCCAGCCAGGAGTCCCCGGGCCGGGCCGAGCGCTACTTCTGGGGAAGGGGGGCGAACGGTCCGCTGCCCGGGGACTTGCCCGCCCGGGACTTCCCGCCCGCGGACTCGCTGCGCGCGAACTGTCGGCGGCTGGTGACAGCCTCACATCATGAGACCGGCGCTCCGGGCAGGACTGCTACCGATCTGGCGGGATACCGAGACGGTGCAGATCGGCGTGGACTCGCGCCGCGCGATGGCCATCACCGGCGGGCGCTACGCCGCCGACGTCATCAGGCTGCTCGACGGGAGCCGCGAGCGCGCTGACGTCGTCGCAGCGGCGGCGAGCATGGGTGTGCCCGCCACCGTGACAGAGCGGGTCATGACGGTGCTAGCCGCGGCGGGCGCGCTCATCGACTACCCAGTGCACCTGCTGCGGTCGGTGCCGACCGAGTTGCGACGGCAACTGCTGCCAGTGCTGGCCGTTGCCTCGCTGGGGGGCGACGGGGACGGCGGTGCGCGGCTGCTGGCTCGCCGGTCGGCGATGTCCGTCGCGATTCGCGGCGCCGGGCCAGTCGCAGATCTGGTGGCCGACCTGCTGACCCGGTCAGGTCTGGCCGCGTACCTGTCGGGCTCAGCGGACGCTGACGGGGCGGACCTCATCGTGCTCGTCGGGCACCAATCCCCGGCCGACACCGCGGACCTGCTGCGCGTCTCGCAGCCGCAGCTGGCCGTCAGCGCCAGCGAGGGCATCGGCGTGGTTGGACCGCTCGTGCGACCCGGCACCTCGGCGTGCCTGCGCTGCCTGGACCTGGCCCGGGCCGAGCGCGATCCCGCCTGGCCGCTGGTGCTGGCTCAGCTCGCGAGCCGGTCCGCCGACCCGCCGGCTTGCGATCCCGTGCTGGCGACGGCGGTCGCCGCGCAGGCGGCGGCGATGGTGGTCGCGTTCGCCGACGGCCGGCCGCTCGCCCAGTCCGCCGTCAACGGAACGCTGGAGCTCCTCATGCCTGACTGGCAGTGGCGACGCCGGAGCTGGCATCCCCATCCGGCCTGCTGCTGCGGTGCCAGTGACGTAATGTGATGCATCCAACACAGTCAGCTAAGCACGTGAAGCCGCACCTGGTCGCGGCCACGCATACCGGTAGCTGAGAATAGACGTCGTGAGCGATCTGCCGTACCGCGCTGTGACGCGCACTGCGAAGCTGGCCTCGCTGCCCATGGGGATGGCCGGCCGCGCGGCGCTGGGGCTGGGCAAGCGAATCGGGGGCCGGCCGGCGGAGCTGGTTGCGCAGGAGTTGCAACAGCGCACCGCCGAGCAGATCTTCCGAGTGCTCGGCGAGCTCAAAGGCGGGGCGCTGAAGCTCGGTCAAGCGCTGTCCATCTTCGAGGCGGCCTTGCCGCCGGAGATTGCCGGACCTTACCGCGCGACGCTGACCCGGCTGCAAGAGTCCGCTCCGCCGCTGCCAACCGCGGCCGTGTACCGGGTGCTCGCGGCCGACCTCGGCCCGGACTGGCGCGACCTGTTCGCCGAGTTCGACGACCACCCGGCTGCCGCCGCGTCCATCGGCCAGGTGCACCACGCGATCTGGCAAGACGGCAGGCAGGTCGCGGTCAAGATCCAGTATCCCGGCGCGGGCAAGGCTCTCAGCAATGACTTCGCTCAGCTCAGCCGTGTCGGCTGGCTGTTCGGCGCGCTGATGCCGGGCCTTGACGTGAAGCCCGTCCTCGACGAGCTGCGGACGCGGGTAGTCGAGGAACTCGACTACAAGCTGGAGGCACAGGCGCAGCAGGCGTTCGCCGACGCGTTCGCCGACGACCCCGACATCGCGATCCCTGGCGTGGTCACGGCGACCGACCATGTGCTGGTCAGCGAGTGGATGGAAGGCACGCCGCTCGCCGAGGTGATCGCCGAGGGCAGCCAGGAGCGCCGCGACGCCGTGGGGATGCTGCTGGTCAGGTTCTTGTTCTCCGGGCCCGAGCGGGCGCGCATGCTGCACGCGGACCCGCACCCCGGCAATTTCCGGGTGCTCCCCGACGGCCGGCTTGGGGTGCTCGACTTTGGTGCGGTCGACCGGCTTCCCGATGGCCTGCCCGCGATCTTCGGCAGGCTGCTCTGGCTCATGCATCACGACGGGGACATCGCAACTGTGGAGCATGAACTGCGCGAGCATGGGTTCCTGCGCCCGGGCGTGACCGTCGACCTCGACGAGCTGCGCGTGTTCCTGGCGCCGCTGGCCGAGCCGTCTCGCGGCGACAGCTTCGCGTTCAGCCGCGAGTGGATGCGCAGCGAGGCCGCCCGATACTCCGATCTGCGCACTGCCAACGTGGCGAGGCGGCTCAACCTGCCACCCACGTACGTCCTTATTCACCGCGTGTCTACCGCGGGCATCGGGGTGCTGTGCCAGCTGGACTGTACCGGCGAGTTCCGGTCCGAGGTATTGCGCTGGGTGCCCGGGTACGGCCCGGCAACCGAGACCGCGGACGTCGCCTGAGACCGTTGGGCCCGGGAAGGCTGTCACCTTCCCGGGCCCGCCCCTGCTAACGGCCAGGCCTGTCAGCCCGATCGCTTGACGCAGGGAGTCAGCTGGTCGACTCGAGTTCCCTCAGGTGGGCCCGCAGTCGCGCGGCCTGATCCCAGTGGCTGGCCAGCCGCCGGTCGGCGCGCTCGGCCTGTCGTGTGACCCGGCTGTGCCGCCGGGCCCGGTGGCCGTCGCGTTCAGCCTCGGCCACAGCAAGCAGCTGCCGTTGTCGGTCAGCGGCTAGATTCGCTAGCACGTGCTCCATTGCACTCGTCTCCTCTGTCGTTAGGTCTTCCCCGTCGGTACCGGCCCTCTCAGGCCGCTACCGCGTCCTTTCGCGGGCGTCCGCGCGGCCGCTTGCGCGGCACTATCTCGCCACGCAGGAACAGTTCGCCGCCCCAGACGCCCCACGGCTCCGCTCGGGCGATTGCCCCCGCGAGGCAGGCCGTCCGCACCGCACAGCTTCGGCACAGCGACTTCGCGAACTCCACGTCAGCGGGCGACTCCGCGAAAAACAGCTCCGGATCCTCCCTGCATGGCAGCTCGGCGGTCGCGTATACCTGGCTGCTGAACTCGGCGGCATCCACTACCTGACCGGTGAGCCCCGTCGGGCTCAGCTCCGGGCCTGTCAGTATCTCGCCGCCGATCTCGTCGGCTCGTCCCTCCAGCACGCTGCTGGTGCCGGGCCACTGCATCGGTGCCAACCCCTTCCACTACTCGTCGAGTCTCTCGCGTGCCTCTGACAATTTGTGGCCTCGCATAACTAAGGCCGCGGACCCTTTGTCGGGTCCGCGGCCTGGAGGGGACTGGCCGGCCTTTGTCAGGCCGGGGCTCGTTCCCTCGCCGGATGCGGACCCACTCCACCCGGCAGAACCGGGATGAGACGGGTCATGGTGTTGTGCTGGACGGTGCTCTGGACGTTGCTGCCATCGGTGGCGTCGGGCCGGAACTCGCGAAGCTCGACGACGTCGACAACGCCGAGGACATAGCCGCCCGTGGCATTGCCGGCTCCGCCCGGAGTACCGACCACGTCACCGCCGCCAATCCAGGCGCCTGCACACGCGGCGGCGCCCGGACCGAAATCGGCCAGCGGACGCGCGGCGCTGGCCTTAGCGGCAGCAGCGAGCAGGTCGTTGGACGCAGCGTTGGACGGCACGGCCTCGTTCGACAGCACGGTCTCGATTGGCAGTGCGCTCGCCAGCGTGTTGATCACCATTCCGGGCACCTCCTCTCGGGCGCGCTCGATCGGCTTGCAGACAAGGGGAAGCCTACGTAGACCTCGCCTGGGTGGGCAACTCCTTTTCTAGCTGGGATTTTCCCGGCTAGAGCCGCGACCGGGTACACGAGGACGCAGCAGTCCCTCCTGCACCACGGACACGACGAGTTCGCCTTCCTGAGTGTAGACCTCGCCCCTGGCGAGCCCCCTTGCGCCACTGGCGATGGGCGAGTCCTGCACGAACAGCAGCCAACGGTCCACCCGGAACGGCCGGTGGAACCACATCGCGTGGTCGAGGCTGGCGCCGGATACGACGCCGTTGGCCCACGACACGCCGTGCGCTAGCAGCACCGTGTCGAGCAGGGTCATGTCGGACGCGTAGGTCATCAGGCACACGTGCAGCAGCGGGTCAGCGGGGAGTTCGCCATCCGCCTTGAGCCACACCACGTTGCGGGATGTGATCAGCGCCGGGTTCCGCTCTGCCTCCATCGGCAGCGGACCAACGTGGCGCAGATCGATTGGGCTCTGCCAGGTGTAGTCCTC
The DNA here is from genome assembly GCA_030041275.1 of Streptosporangiaceae bacterium. Lineage (GTDB taxonomy): Bacteria > Actinomycetota > Actinomycetes > Streptosporangiales > Streptosporangiaceae > JAJYUU01. The sequence continues at coordinate 858 of JASHOE010000225.1, read as the reverse complement.
CGCAGCCACGTTGAGCCTGCGCAGCCGGTCCGCCACCGTTGGCACCTCGTCCGGCCCCGGTACCACAGGCATCAGATCCGCGTGCTCGTAGCCGGTTTCGCTGATGTGGAACGAGGCGGACAGGGTGAAGATCGCCTTCCCGTGCTGGATCGCCGTCACCCTGCGAGTGGTGAACGACCGTCCGTCACGGAGGCGTTCGACCGTGTAAACCAGCGGCACCGCGGTGTCGCCCGGCCGGATGAAGTAGGCGTGCAGTGAGTGCACCGGCCGATCGGCGGGCACGGTCCGGCCTGCCGCCACCAGCGCCTGTCCCGCGACCTGACCACCGAAGACCCGCTGCCGGCCTTCGCCTTCCGGGCTGCGGCCGCGGAAGATGTCCTCCTCGATCTGCTCGAGGTCGAGGAGGCTGACGACGGTGTCGAGGGCCTTCGTCATGGCGCGGCAACCGGGCCGCGCGCCACCGGCTGACCGGCGGGCGGGCTGCCAGCTGCCGGTGACGAGCCGCCATGATCGCCGGCCGCGGCCGCGGCCGCGCAGAGCTCAAGCACGGCCGAACCGTACCGGTCCAGCTTGACGGCACCAACGCCGGGGATGCCAGCCAGCTGGGCGCGGGTGCTCGGCCGGGCGGCCGCGATCTCCTGGAGAGTGGCGTCCGAGAACACGACGTAGGCGGGCACGCTCTGCTCCTTGGCGGTTTCGCGTCGCCAGTCCCGAAGCCGCTGGAACAGGGGCTCGTCGTCGCCAGGCCGAGCGGGACCGCCCGAACCCGCGCCTGCGGACCCGCCGGCGCCGCGCTTGCCGCGACCGGCAGCCGCCCGCCCGGCGCGCGGAAGCACGCCGCTCTGCAAGCCGGCAAGG
>JASHOE010000224.1 GCA_030041275.1 Streptosporangiaceae bacterium | reverse complement strand
GCTGCCGCAGCCAATGCTGAACTCGATGGTGTAGCGCCCGGGGAACAGTGCGTGGAGCGAGTAAGTGCCGTTCTTGCCTGACCTTGTTTCGAACAGCTCGTAGCCTCCGGGAACGCGCCCGTTGACTTGCACGCAGATGTGGCCCAGTCGCCGGCCGCCCTTGGCGCGGACTGTCCCGGCAATCTCTCCCCCGAGCGTCAGCAGGCCGTTAATGCCCGTCGCGGTCTTACCGGCCCTGACCTGGATGTTGCTGGCCCGCGGAGCCGGGAACGGCGTGTTGATCCGTGGATACCACTGGCTCAGCCAGTTGCCGTTGTTGCCGCATCCCGTCGTGAACTGCACCTGGTACTTGCCTGGCGCCAGGCCGGTGATCTTATAGCGCCCGCGGCGCGTCGTGGCCGCCGATAGCCCAAGTCCTCCACCCACACGGTCGGCTTCCGCGCAGATGCCTGCCAGCGGTTTCCCGTGTCCGGTCACCCGGCCGGAGATGCTCCCCTTGCCTGCGGAAGACGCTGCCGCTTGGATCGGCATCGCTCGCGACGTGCCGGCTTCCGTGACCGTTACTGACGGCAGTGCGCGGACCTGGCCAGCCAGCACGGTAACCCGGCTAGGCAGACCTGGCCAGGCGACCTCGGTCAGGACAGTGCTGCGGTCCCGTGCGCTCGCCGGGCAGTCGCGCACCCGCAGGGTGTACTGGCCAGCGTGCAGCCCGATGATCGCGTATCTGCCGTCTGCCCGGCTGACGGCCGTCGCGCTGCCCGCGGGACCGAAAGCGGTGACGCACTCTCCTGGCTCCGGTCGGCCGCCAGGGCCGTCGACCGCGCCCGTGATGATGCCAGGGCGGGAGGCAGCCCGGCGCCTGGCGGTGTTCCTGGCAGCTATCGCCGCGGTGTTCCTGGCAGCTATCGCGGCGCTCGCTGCGCTGTAGCCAAGCCCGGACCCGCTAGCGGAACCCGAAGCGATGGAATGGCGCGCATGCGCGTGCTGCCTGACAGCAGCCGCGGTTGCCGCCGAGGACACTGCCAGGCAGCCGAAGAGCAAGCTGCCCGCAGCCAGGCAGGCGAGCGGAGTGCGGTGCATGTCAGAACCTCCGGGGCAGCAATTCCTAGCGTCTATCCGCGCGGCAGTGCGGCGTCGATGCCTGTGGTGATCGCGCTGTGCTTGACCAGCACAATCTTCGCGTGGCGGCGGCTGCTAGCGTCGGGATACCAGCGCGTGGCATATCCGGAGTCACCGCAGCCGACCGTGAACTCGACCTTGTATGGCCCGGGCACCATGTCGATCAGCGAGTAATCCCCGTCTTTTGCGCTGACCGCGAATTCGGGCGTTGGCTTCGCGCCGAACAGCGGGTCAGCCGTCGTATGTAGCGGGGTGGCAATCACGCACTCGCCGCGGACGGGCGCATGCGAGATATTCGTGACCGTTCCAGTGATTCCGCCGTCTGTGCCAAGTGTCGCCCCGACCCCGCTGGTAACCGCTCCGGCCCTGACGGTCACGACGGTCGCGTTGGCCCGGCTCGACTTATGGTTGTACCACTCGGGCGCGAAATGGGGCTCGCCGAGCACGCAGACGGGGTCGGCGAAGTAAACCCGGTACCTGCCCGCAGGCAGGAGAGTTGACCTGTATCGCCCGCGCGCCCCGGTCACTCCGATTCCGAGAGTCCCTGCCGGGCTGACTGGGACGATCACGACGCACACTTCGCCAGCAGGGATTGAGGGAGATCCGGTCTGCACGGTTCCGGAGATCGCTCCGCCCTTTTCCAGGTGCACATTGATTCCGGTTGCCACCCGCGGTGCGGTGACCCGCGCGAGGCGGGTGGCGGAAACCAGCGCCAGCGGCCTCGGTCCAAGGCAGCTCATGGCGCTCAGTTCGTAAGAGCCGCTGCTCAGGCCGGTGATCTTGTAACGCCCATGTCTATTGCTGGCGGCAGAGGCAAAGCCCTGAGACTCGGTGGTGTAGTCAGTTGCCGTCACGCAGTATCCGCGCAGCGGTCGGCCCGTGTTGCTGAGCACACGGCCTGCGACCGATCCGCCAACCGCCATGGTGACGTCGACACCGGCCGTGGCGTGCCCGGACCGGACGCGGACAGGCGTCGCTGAGCCCTGGGTTGCCCTGCCGTCGTACCACTGGCTGGCCAGCCGGCCGGGATTGCAGTCACTGACCTGCAGATCGTAACGGCCAGCATCCAGGTGGCGAATATGGTAAATGCCCTTCGGGGAGGCTTTCGAGCCTAGCCCGATCACCTGCGGGTATGCGGTGCCTGCCGGAATGGCGACCACGCAGGCGTCATCAAACGCCTTGCCAGTCGGGCCTCTGACCACGCCTGTGATGGATCCAGCGGGGTGCATCACAGCATCTATGCCCGCTGCGATCACGCCAGGGCCGGCTGACACTAGGTCAGCTGCGCTGGAAGCGGACCTGGAGCTGAACCACTGGCTGCCGAATGGTCCCTTGTCACAGCCGAAGTTGACCTCGTATTGGCCCGGGGTCAGGTTCCGCAGCATGTATTTGCCATCAGCGCTGAAGGAGATTCCGGCGTACCCGGCGCTCAGCACCACATCAGTTGGCGTGAGAGCGCCTACGCATACATCGCTCAGCCGCCGGCCTGCGGCATTGGTGATCAGGCCTGTGAGCGTGGCGCCTGGCTGCATTTTCGCGTCGATGTCTTTGGCGATGTGCCCCGCCTTGAGGATCACCGGACTGGCGGAGTCCTCACCTGCCTGATCGTCGTAGTACTGGCTAGCGTAGCTGCCGGCGTTGCCGCATCCGCCCGAGAACCCGACGGTGTAGGAGCCTGCGGACAGCCCGGTAATCGAATAGCGCCCGTCTTGATTCGTCGTCGCACCTGAGCCGCCGTCGTTGCCAGAAATTGTCACGCATATGCCGCTCAGTGGCTTGCCGCCGGCGGACGTCACGATGCCCGAGACTCCGGAGCTCGGATGCAGGTACGCGTCAAATCCTGACCTGGAGATGCCCGCCGTGAGTGTCAAAATCCGGAACTGGGGCAGCAGGTCCTGGTTGTTGCCGCAGCCTGCCTGAAACTCGACGATGTACCGGCCGCTGCCAAGGCCAGTGAGTTTGTACCTGCCGTGCTTGCCTGTGGTCGCAGCCGCTTCGACAGGGGTCAGCAGGTTGAAGGCATAGACGCAGATGCCGCGCAGTCGCGGGCCCGACGCACTGCCTCTGCGCACCACCCCTGTGATGGCGGCACCGCGGCGCAGGGCGGCGTCCACGTGCCTGATTACTGCTGGGCCAGTGACGCGTACAGCGCTGGCGCCATGCGGCGTC
>JASHOE010000035.1 GCA_030041275.1 Streptosporangiaceae bacterium | reverse complement strand
GAGAGTTCATGCGGGTACTGCTGGTGGGTGATGACTGGGCTGAAGATCACCATGATGTTGAGCTGATGGACGAGGCCGGCCGCAGGCTGGCCCGCGCCCGGCTGGCTGAGGGCGCAGCGGGCATGGCCCGGCTGCACGCGATGATCGGCGAGCAGGCTGGCGACGACGCCGAGGACGCGGTCGTGCGGATCGGAATCGAGACCGACCACGGCTTGTGGGTGACCGCGCTGGCCGCGGCCGGATATCAGGTGTTCGGCGTCAACCCGCTGCAGGTAGCCCGGTACCGGGAACGGCACTCGCCCTCGGGAGCCAAGAGTGACCCGGCCGATGCGCACACCCTGGCTGACATGGTCCGCACCGACTCCCACCAGCTGCGCCCGGTCGCGGCGGACAGCCCCGGCGCGGTCGCGGTCAAGGTCGTCGCCCGCGCGCACAAGACGCTGATCTGGGAGCGGACCCGCCAGACCCAGCGGCTGCGGCACCAGCTGCGCGAGTACTTCCCGGCGGCGCTGGAGGCCTTCGACGACCTCGACGCCCCCGACGTGCTGGAGTTGCTGGCCAAGGCACCGGATCCGGCCGCCGCCGCCCGGCTGACCACTGCCCAGATCGACGCCGTGCTCAAACGCGCCCGCCGCCGCAGCCGCGCGGACAAGACGGCCGCGATCAGGGCAGCGCTGCGCGCCCCGCAGCTGACCCAGCCGCCACCCGTCACCGCCGCCTGTGCCGCGGTCGTCCGCTCCCTCACCGCCGTGATCACGACCCTGAACGAGCAGATCGCGGTACTCGAAGGACAGGTGAGCGAGCATTTTCGCGCGCACCCGGACGCTGAGATCATCAGCTCCCAGCCCGGTCTGGGACATGTCCTCGGCGCCCGGGTGCTCGCAGAGTTCGGCGACGACCCGGGCCGGTACGCCTCGGCGAAGGCTCGCAAGAACTACGCCGCCACCAGCCCCATCACCCGCAAATCCGGCAAGCGCACGACCGTGCTGGCCCGCTACGTCCACAACGACCGGCTCCGCGATGCGCTCGACGCCCAGGCCTTCACCGCGCTGCGAGCCTCGCCCGGCGCCCGCGCCTACTACGACACGCTCCGCGCTCGCGGGGCCGGGCACCGAGCGGCACTGCGGCAACTCGCCAACCGGCTCGTCGGCATACTGCACGGCTGCCTCAAAACCCGCACGCTTTACGACGAAGCCACCGCATGGCCGACTCAGACTGGTCGGGACACCGACGTCGCCGCTTGACATTCAAACTCCTGGGATGTCTCTCACGTTTAGCCAGCACCCCTTCGCGTCCGCCGGGCGCCATCAATCTGATGGGCGGGCAGCACGTTCAAGATCATGCCAAATGCGTGCCTAGACGGCGACCACCATGATCGCGAAGTTTGGTGTCTGCGCAGGTCAGAAGACCCAATGAGGGCTGCTGGTGGGCTGGACTCATAATCCGCCGGTCGTGGGTTCGAGCCCCACCCGCCCCACCAAATTGGTCATTGCGCGAACCGGGTCTTCTGCGGTCGCGAGGCACGTACCTGGCTGGCCAGCCGAAGTCTCAGGCTGGCCAGCACTTGGCGGCTGAGGGATGCGGAAGACCGGGACTATCCGGCCGGGGCCGGTGATCTTGATGCTGGCGATGAGTGCATCAATGAGGGCCTTGCGCTTGATGTGGCTGCCGGACGCGACGATGTCGGCGATGCGATCGGCGACCTGCCGCAAGGCGGCGGGAGGCGGCGCGGCGGGCAGCGCGGCGACCTGGTCGGCGAGTTGGTCGCGGCGGGCGCGCAGCTGTTGTGACCGGGCTTTGAGCTGAGCGAGTCGGCCAGCGAGGCCTTCGGGGTCGAGGTTGCCGTTTTCGAACGCGGTCAGGTACCGGTCGATGGCCGCGCCCGCCCTGGCTAGTTCGTGCTGGGCGGCGGCTAGCTCGGCTCGGTGACCTTCTTTTGTTGCGGCGTGGCTGGCCTGCGCCGCCGTGATGGCGTCGGTGATCAGGTTGTGCTGGTCGCGGTAGAAGCCGGCCAGCGCGGTGATGACCGCGTGCTCGACGACGTCGGCGTCCAGGCGACTCGCGTTGCAGCGCGCGGCGTCATACCGGGCGCGGGTGAAGCAGGTGTAGTACCGGTAGACGCGGCTGCGGCCGTGCGCGCGGGTGCCGATCATCGCCTTGCCGCAGGACGGGCAGCGCATCAGCCCGGTGAGCAGATAGTCGGAGCCGTTCGCGGCGCGCTTGGAGTGGTCCTGGCCGCGCGCGGCCAGGATCTGGTGCGCCGCCAGGAACAGCGGTTCGTCGATGATCGGCTGGTGGGAGCCGGTGGCGGTGATGTGGCGGAAGGTCAGCTCGCCGAGGTAGATGCGGTTGGACAGCAGTCGCACGACCTGGTGGGCCGACCAGGGCCCGCCGGTGGTGGTGCAGTGGCCGCGGTCGTTCAGGGTGCTGGCAATGGCTTTTCCGCCGAGCCGATCGCGCGTGTACAGATCGAAGGCGAGCCGGACGACCGCGGACTCGCCCGCATCTGCTACCAGCCTGCTGGTGGCGGGTTCGACCTGGTAGCCGTAGGGGCGGCGGCCGCCCTTCCACTTGCCGGCGGCGGCTTTGCGTTCCATCCCGGCGATGACCCGGTCGATGATGGTGTCGCGTTCGAACTGGGCGAACATGCCGAGCATCTGCACCAGCATCCGGCCCATCGCGGTGGCAGTGTCGAACGGCTCGGTGGCCGACCGGAACACCACCCCGGCGTGATCGAGTTCGTCGAGCAGGGTGACCAGATCGCGGAGGCTGCGGGTGAGCCGGTCGACCCGGTAGACCAGCAGCACATCAAACAGCCCGGCCCTCGCGGCGGCGAGGGCGCGCTGCAGACCTGTCCGGGCAGTGCTGGCACCGGAGGCGTCGTCAGCAAACCGGGCGGCCTGCCGCCAGCCGGGCTGGGAGCCGATGTAGGAAGTGAGCCGCGCGTCCTGGGCTTCGATGGAGTAGGGCTGGTGCTCGTCGTCGGTGGACCGGCGCACGTACACACCGACCCGCACCTCACCCCCTCGGTCAGCCGTCTCAGGCTGCGGGGCCGGTGCGCGGGTCATGGCGTGCCTTTGTGTCCTGGCGGTGGTCGGCGGTCGCGCGGGTGCTGCGGCGTGGTCAGTGTCGCCCGCCTGAGACTGGGAGGGGAAGCGGGCTGGCCGGGTCCCGTCGGGCTCGGCTGCAAGCCCTTGCTGCCAGACGGCGATCAGCACGGCGAGCCCGGCGACGGCCTGCTGGCGGCTCATCGGCGTGGTGGCGACCAGCTCCACGCGCACGAGCGACGGTCGGCGACTAGCTGGGTGTCGTGGCGGCGGCATGGCGGTGAGCGCCCCGTGCCGCCCGGCTCGCTGACACTAGTGAAAGTCCGAGTCCGGGGCGCTGCTTTGACGGCGGCAAGAAGGCGGCTTGCGGGCTGCGTCGCCGGTGACATCACACGCGGCGCACAGCCGCCCGGTGTCCGCTGCACCGCCCGGCCAGCGGCATGCGCTCGCAGTGCCGGTGAAAGCGCGCGACGTTCCCGCTGTGCGCCACACGGGCCCGGCAGCGGGCTGCGCGGCAGGGCACAGCTCCGCACCAGCGGCCTCCCGTCATCCGCTACCCGCGCGCCCGCCGCGCCGCATCGATCGTCGATACACCACCAGGGGCTATCAGTCTGGGGGCCCACCGGAAGGCCCGGACCGGCCACTGCCAAGACGCCAGACGCGGCAGGGGTTACCGGTCTCAACAGGAAACTGCAACGGTCCCCGGACTGCAGGGGCGTATCGGAATGCGCGCCGACATCTCCCTGGACGGCCCGGACGCGCCGCGGGGCGTGCACGGCATATGACAGCTGCACCGAGTGACCGGCGACGCCCCGCGGCTGGCAAGCTCGGCCGACTAGGCCGTGGTACGGACCGGGTCTGCGATGATCATTAGCGCATTCGCAGGTCGATTCCGTTGACTGTCCTGCTCAGCAGGATGACGGACGTGGCCAGGCCTGTTCCGCCGACGATGAAGGTGGTCCGCCGGCGAGTAGCCCGAGTGGCGCTGTCCCGGCTCCGGGCCAGGTAGAAGACCGACGTCACTCGCGCCATCAGGCTGGCCGGTATCAGTGTCTGCCGGGCCGCCGCGGCGGCAACGGTGAATATGAGCACGGGTATTCCCTACAGGAGGCAGACCAGCGCGACCGGGTACAGGCTGGACAGGAAGGCTGGCGGCACCATCATGGCCGCGTAGGCGAGCAGGGGGACGGCGCGAGTGTCCGGGTTATGCCGAGCCATGCGATCAGCCGGGCTGAGAACAGCCCGCCCACGATCGCGCCGACGGAGGTCGCGGCGAGCAGGCCGCCGAACGCGGCGCTAGAGGCGTGCAGGTCTTGCCTGGTGTAGAGCACGAGCACTGCTTCGGGCATCCAGCCGAACAGGCTCAAGGCCGCGACCATCAGGGCAAGGCCGCGCAGCTGGCTCCCTGGCCAGCCAGAGCACGTCGGCTAGGTACGGCGCCGGGCGTGCGCGACGAGTCGTCCAGTGCCGCCTGACCGGTGACTGCAGATGGCACTGCCCAGCATGGCCAACCTACGCGGCATCCGCGCTCGCGCCTTAGCTGCCGGTATACGCAAGGAACACGGCAGGTACATCGGAGGCGCATAGCAGGTACATGTAAGTCGGATCCGAATGTGACGCCTGGAGTTACGGGGCGGTCCAGGAGCTAACCTCGATGCCGTCCTCGATCGGGAACTCCACGCTCACGAACCCGTTGCCAGGATCCCGAACGTAGGCGAGGTAGTCAGTCACGCTCTCGAAGCTGCTGTCGTCTGCAACAACCAGGGCGCCAGGCGTGAGCATGGGCTGCAGCAGCCGCAGCACCGGCAGGTACAAGTCCTTCCAGCCGTCCAGCAGCACCAGACCGACAGGCCCGGTCAAGCCCGCCAGCGTCTCCAGCGCGTCGCCTTCCAGGATGGTCACCACCCCGGCCAGGCCGGCCTGCTTCAGATTCTCGCTGGCAGCGGCGGCCTTCCGGTGGCTCAGCTCGGTAGTGATCACGCGCCCGGTGCCATTGTCGGCGACCGCCGCGGCCAGGTGGATGGTGGAGATGCCGAACGAGGTGCCGAACTCCACCACGATCTCTGGGCGGCACGCCCGGACCAGCGCATACAGCAGCCGGCCGGCTTCAGGTGAGACCGGCATGTAGACGTCCTGGAGCAATTCGGCGCGCTCCCGGGCGGTCAGCTGCAGTCGCGCCGCGCGGGTCGGCAGCGCACGGAACTCCGGAAGCGCCGACGCCAGCTCGTCGGCACGGTCAGCCTGTGCGAACAGTCGGCCGAGCACCGCGTCCACCCTGGGCGCTATGAGAGAACTAGGCATGAAGTCAGGGTAGCCACCCCCCGCCGCGCGGCCTGAGACCCTCTCACGCTGATCACGAAACCCGCAATGTTCAGCTTGCCGCGCCGCTTCCAGTCCTCAGTCGCAAGACCCCTACCCGCCGTCTCAGCCACACACGGCTGACAAGCGCGGCCGATAGTGTGTTGCGCTCGCATCAATGCAGGAAGGTTCGTCGATGATTCGCTACACAGAAGATCTTTCACTGATCGACGAGAGCATGCTCGCGGGATTCTTTGTCGGCTGGCCCCGATGCCCGTCGGCCCGCCAGCCCTAGCCGCCCTGAGAGGGAGCTTCCGCGCCGTCGTGGCGATCGACGACTCATCCGGCCGGGTCGCCGGGCTCGTGAACACGATCAGTGACGGCGTCCTGACCGCCTTCATCCCCTGGCTGGAAGTCCTGCCGGACTACCAGGGCCACGGATGAGACGCATCCTCGACACTGACGAGTTCTGCTCGATCGACCTGGCTTGCGACGAGCCGTTGCTGACCTACTACTCGAGGTTCGGGATGGTCCCGATTCGGGGCGCCGGTCTGCGCAGACACGCTGCCCTCGAGGGCACGCAGCCGACAGGCGGATTGCAGCCAAGCTCAACGTGACTCCGACCTGTGCCGACCACGTCGTGGCCAAAGGGGTGACACGCCTAGCAGGCGTGGGCCCATACGCGAGCGGCCAAGGCACTGTAGACCCAGCGCCCTGAACCAGGGGGTGAGGGCGGTCACGGTCTCGGGCGAGTCGCGGAAGACATGCACCCCTCGGTCTCCGCCCGAGACGCACTCAAGCTGGCGGCTGCGGTCAGATACCCACTGGGCCCGGCTGACGCCGGCGACGGTGCCGTGGAACGATGTGCACCGCCTCGGTCAGGCGCTGAGGACTTCGGGTACCGGGGCTATCTCGCGCTCGTGTTCCTCGCCGGGAGTTGTGCGCTCGATACCGATGAGCAGCTGCTCGTCGAGCACGGCGAGGATGCGCTTGAGTACCGGGATGGTCGGGATGTGCTCGCCGCTTTCAAGCTTGGAGATGAACGAGTGCGAGGTGCCGGCCCTTTCGGCGACTTCCTGCTGGGTCAGGTCCAGTTCGTAACGCCGTTCCCGGATGTGAGCGGCGATCCAGTTCTTGTGCCTGAGTCGCCGGATCGCCGCGTACTCATCCCGCGCGGCCCGGTACTCGTGGCTGCGGCGCGCGCGGCCCGCCGCTGCTTCGGCCGCGGACTTGCCCTCGGGGCTGACACTGGTGCCTGGCTCGTTCATGGTCACTAGTTTATCCATCTTGATAAGTGGACGGTAGCGGGCGGCTGGCTGGGGCGTCGCGGCCAGCCGCTCGCGGCGGTCTGCGCCGCCAGGCGTTCATCCGGCTCTTGAAGTCCGCCATCCGCTGACTGGCAAGCTCGATGTCGAACCGGGGTACAGCGCCGGTGTCCTTCTCGATTGCGTGCAGCAGCACCACGAGGTTCTCCGAGCGCTGGTAGAGAATGCGGTAACGAGTATTGGCGAACCGGACGCGCAGTTCGCGCAATTCGCCGTCGAGTTGCGAAGTGACCGGGAACGGCGGGGGCGGATCTTGTGGCAGCCTGCCGTTAAGGTGTTCCTCGATGAAATCATCGATCTTCGCGGCGCGCCTGGGTGGCAGCGCGTGGATGAACTCGTCGACCGGTTGGGCGCCGCGCGGATCCCGGTAGTAGACCGCCTGGGTGCGTGCCACGGACCGAGCATGGCAGCCAGGTCCGACACCCGGCGTCCGGCCAGCTTCCGCTGTCGGACCGAAGGCTCCAGGCGGGGCCGGTGGTCATCGGCGTTGCGCCACCGCTCTTACCCGCACCTCAGGACCCTGCGCGATGACGAGAGGGCGGTTCGGGTTGTGGGTCGTTAGGCCCACGGTTCGAAATGTATTAGTGCGGCTGATACCCGACATCTGTGCTTCGGCTGATGCCTGACGGTGTTCCGGCTGATGGTTGACAGTTACTTCGGCTGATCCTTGACACTCCCTTTCATGAGGGAGCTAAGTGTGGCAGAGCAGAGGTATCAGGCGGGCTCCGGATAGGGGATCGATTCCGAGACCCAGGCCAGCGGACTCGGGCTTTGTGTAAAGCGTCAGGCGGGGACACGACAACCTAAGTTGTCACCGATGATCACCGACGTGGGCATGCCACTCGGCCCTCTGACCTGCGAAGACCCTCCAGTCAGTGCTGCCGACAACACACGTTGTCAAACTGGTGAGAACTTCCTCTACGTCTTCAAGGGCGCGCGGAGCGCCGCCGACACAGAATGCACGCTGCACCAGAGATGTGAAGTACGAGACGTGCTCCTGACTCGAAAGCACCACGGCACTCAGCGAACCGGTTGGCTCTCCGGGAGAGCGCTGCGCGCCGTGCGCCTCTGCCGCTCTTTGGCCCTGGCGGGCCACGGCGGCGTCGGCGCGCGAGTCCTCCGCAGCCCGCCAGAACCAGCTGAGGCCTCAGCGCTCCGAGCCGAACGTGCGACCAAACGACGCAGGCCTTCCTCCCGGCGGCCGATCCTGAAGCCGAGCACGGGCACCCGCAAGGGCGCTACGCGTCACACGTGATTCCTTCGTCACCCTTGCGTGTGATCGCGCTCGGCGTCTGCTGGCGCCTATCGAGAGGACGGCGCGGGTGGCGGATCACCAAGATCCCTCCGTGAAGACACCGCCCCGTGCTGCTGGAGGGAGCCCAGCCCTCAGAGGCGGTGAGCTGGAGGTCATTTACCGCACCGCTGGCACCGCTACGGCCGGCTTCGTGTATCGGGGTCCAGCTCTGCTGGTCGATCATCAACTGAGTACCCCAGGGCGCGGAACCAGTGACAGGCGGCGAACCGTCGCTGGATCTCGGCGATGCCAGTGGCTGGGTGCTGCGACTCTTCTCGGTTACCGCTGCCGTGATGTTCTCGCGGTAGGCCGGGTACCTAGTGAATGAGTCCGCTGAGCGCTGCTCAAGCGGTGGCCTGGGCGCGGTTTGACCGCTTGGCCGTTCTCCGGATCGGCGTTTCGCAGTGGTCACGTCGCGGTTCCCCTAGCTCGCGGCTGTGTGGGCTGCGACGTCCCGGGAGAACGATCCGCTTCGCGGCCGAACAGGCCGGAGCGGTCCGGTTCGCGGACGCGCGGGAGACAGCGACAAAGCTGGCTGCAGTGGCAACCGCACCGCCGAGGAGGAAGGCCTCGCGCACGCCGACAGACGTGGCCAGCGCTCCGCCGACTAGGACCCCGAGCGGCGTCAGGCACAGCGACAACAGCCAGTCGACCGAGGAAGCACGGCCGAGGATCTGTGCGGGCACGAGTTTTTGCATCATGGTGTTCCACAGCAGGTTGCCGACCGTCAGCATGGCGAGGGCGAGGGCGAGGAGTGCCGCGACGGTAACCACGTCCGGGGCAACGGACAGGCCGAGGACGGCGAGGCAGCCTACTCCCCATGTCGCCCAGGTCACGGTGACGATGCGCCGGGGAGCGCCGAGGCGTCTTGTGACGAGCGCTGCAACACCCCCGCCGACGCCGGCCACCGCAAAGACGAGTCCGTAGGCCACCGCGCCTTCGTGCAGGATGTCCCGCAGAAGCAGGGCGCGAGCAGGCCCAAGCCGCGCGGCGGCGCTAGCTTGATCATGCCTAATACGTGCCTAATGTACGGACGCTGCATCACTACGATCAGCTCGGGCTGCTGTCGCCGCTGCCGAGAACCGAGAGCGGGCATCGTTGCTATACCAGCGATGATGCCCTTCGCCTGCAGCGCATCGTCGCGCCGCGAAACCTAGGCATCGCCCTGGAGGAGATCGGGGAGCTCCTTGATGGTCAGCCCGATCCCGTCGATGTGCTTCGACGTCAGCTCGACGTCGTGGATGAGCGCATCCGCCGGGCCATCGCGGTGCGAGCACGGATTCTTGACATCCTCGCAAGCCGCTCTCTGAACGCCGAACCTACCGTAGGTCAACTGCTGCAACTCATCGAGGAGATGTGGCAATGGACGAGCCAAACACGCCAGAGCAATTCTCTTCCCTCGTACTCTTCACCGGCCATATCCATCAGGCACGGGCGTTTTACCGCGCGGTCGGACTCCAGCTTCACGACGAAGACCACGGCGGCGGCCCCGTGCACTACGCGACCGACATCAACGGAGTTCATTTCGCGCTCTTTGCCGCAGAGGATTCTCGCGGGCGCGCTCCGCAATGGCGCGAACCGGGAAGCTCGTTCCCCGGCTTCTACGTCACCTCGCTCGACGACACCGTAGCGGCCCTGACGGCCCTGGAAGCACCGGTGCTGGCCGGGCACCAGGTACGGGATTGGGGATGCCGCGCCGTCGTCGAAGACCGGGACGGCCGTGCTATCGAGATCTCGCCGGACGCTTCCGAACGCACCGGGAGCACGTCCCGCATGACGGCAAGGTCACGGTTCGCATCGTGATCCGTTCGGCCGATGAGCCGATGACCTGCACCTGTATCTGTACGGAGCGAGCTGATGTCGGGTGCCAGTATTGTCATACGTGTAGATTCGGCTGTATAGTCATATACATGAAGACCATGATCGACCTGGACGACGAGGCGCTGGAATTGGCAGCGAAGGAGCTGGGCACGACCACGAAGAAGGAAACGGTGAACGCGGCGCTAGAGTTCGTGGCCAGCCGCCGCCGCCGGATCGAGCAACTGCTCGATGACCCGTACGCCTTCGGGGTGGGCCCCGACATCACCAATCCGGACATCATGCGCGCGGCCCGGCGGTGACCGTACCTGCAGGCCAGCGTCAGCTCTACCTGATCGATACCTCGGCACATGCCAGAAGCCAGCACGCCGTTGTCCGCAATATCATCGCCGGGCTGATCGCCGATCGTGCCGCCGCGACATGCGTCACCGTCGACCTGGAAGCGGGCTACTCTGGTCGCGACCTGGCCGACGTCCGGGAAATCGCCAGGCGCCGCAGGGAACTCTATGTTGTCCTGCCGGTCAGTGAGGTGATCGCGGATCGCGCCCGCGATGTCCAGGTCCGGATGGCGGCCCGGGGTCATCACCGGGCGGCCGGGGTGGTCGACCTGCTGAGTGCTGCCGTGGCGGAACATCACGGTGCGGTGGTCCTGCACTATGACGCCGACTTCGAGCACATCGCCGCAACGACCGGTCAGCCGCATAAGTGGATCGTGCCCAGGGGCACCTTGGACTGATGACCGTGCCTTGCCCTCAGGCATAGCTCACTGGGCCGCCGCCCCAGCCTGCGTTTGGCGCAGACCCACTGAAAGCGGGTTACCGACTACTACTAGATCGCGGTTCGCATGGTGGTGAGTTCGGCCCACTGCACAGCCCCACTGAACAGGTCCACGGGGCGGGACCTGCGGGCTCGAGAGCCACATGGTGGTCATTGTGCGAACCGCAGGAGAGGGTCATGTCGGCGAATCGGCTGGCAATCCTGCGGCGATCGCGGTGTCCAGTAGCCGCTTGTCGTAGGTAGCGAATGAGGTCAGGCTGCGCCGGATGCTCAGGGCTGTGCCGAGGTGGATGGCGTCGAGCGTACGGATCGTGGCCGGCCCGATGGTCTGCGCCAGGATGCGGACGCGGGGACTCAGGTCGATGAGGTCGATCCGATCCAGCACCGGATGGAGCCGGGTTGCCGCTTCCGGCGCGTACCAGGCCAGGGCCCGGATCGACTCGATCTCCACCAGCACGGAACTGACCCAGCCTGTTTCGGCTCGGTCGGTCAGCCAGGCCCGCAGCGCCGGCGACTCCGCTTCGCCATGGACGAGCTTGACCAGGGCGGCGGAGTCCAGGTAAATCATCAGCGCTCGTCGCGCCGATCGCGGGCCAGTTCGGCTGCGACGTTGATGCCATCGGGCTCGCCGACGTCTATCTCCAGAACCGCGCGGCGCAAGTGGGTGGCGCGTTCGCGGCGGTCAGCTGCCTGGATCACGGCCTGCCGGATGGCCGCGGATCGCGACATGCCTTCGCCAGTCAAGATGTCGAGGGCATGCTCGGTCTCTTCGTCGGTCCGGATAGTAATGGTGTCGGCTATGCAGCCACTGTAAGACAGACTGTCTTACGTTACAAGCAGCGTCGGGCGCAGACGCGAACCGTACAGAATCAACGGTGGACTTCACAGACTCCTCTGCGTTGGTGCGGCATGCACAAGGATCGAGGGGACGACGCCGGCGAGGCGGACGCAGTCGCGGCACAGGTGAGCATGATCGAAGTACCCGCATTCGGCGGCGACCTGGGCCAGGGGCATCCGCTCCTGCCCGGCTACCTCGCCCCACGCGCGGAACCGCTGAAAGCGCAGGATGATCTGCAGTGCCTTGGGCGGCAAGCCGACATGATCGTCGAACAGCCGGCGCAACTGCCTGAGGCTTAGCCCGGCGCGCTCAGCGGCATCGCTAGCTGTGGCGGTCGGCTCGCCGAGGAGACTGACCGCGGCCAGCACAGCCGGGTGGGGGCCGGTCGAGTCGGCGAGGCGACGCGCGACCGCCGTGGTGAGCACGGTGCGACAGTTTGCCGGGGTCGTGGCTGCGGCGATCGTTGTCGCGAGGCGCCGCGCCGAGCCTGAGCCCCAGACGTCGGCGAGGTCGGCGACATCGGGGAGCGCACGAGCCGGCACGCCCAAGACCGCCGCCGCCCAGCCCGGGCGGATCCGGATTCCCGTCACCATCGCGGTTTCGCCTACCGGACGGCGGACCGGTCGTGCTGCTGGACGGACGGCCCGAGCACGCTGGCCGTCCCAGACGAGATCCAGACAGCCGTCGGGCAGCAACCGCATGCTGCGGGGCCAGCCCGCGACGGCTCGCCAGGTGCAGGCAACCGCCGCGATGACGGCCGGGTCGGGCTGGTACTCGCGGTACGTCGAGAGCGCCAGGGGCTGGCCGGGCCTGAACCGGACCGCATCTGGCTGGAGAGGGACCGCCACGAACTTCAGTATCAGCCCGGCAGCGGGCACAGCGCGACGGCCGGTTTGTGCAAGACAACGACCGCGAACGGAGCAGATGCTGGTACCTCGTGGCAGCCGATTACCCGACCGGAGGTCCGCCCCCTGGTCGCTTCCCGACAACGACGATGGCGGTTTACCTCGCCCCGGCCGACTACATCGACTCTGACCACCCCGCGGTCACCGCGCAGGCACGCCAGTTGCGGGGCGACGCTCACAGGGGTTCGGAGTCGGCCAAGGCGGTCTATTACTTCGTCCGCGACCTGAAGTACGAGGGTGGCGACTTTGAGGACCTGGAAATCTACCGGGCCAGCAGCGTGCTTGCAGCCGGGCACGGCTACTGCGTCGGTAAGGCTGCGCTGTGCGCCGCGCTGGCCCGCGCCGCCGGGATACCCGCCCGGCTGGGGTTCGCCGATGTCCGCAACCACCTGGCCTCGCCGCGGCTGCTGGCCGCGATGGGCACCGACGTGTTTGCCTGGCACGCCTACGTCCAACTGTTCCTCGCCGGCCGCTGGGTCAGCGTGAGCCCCACCTTCGATGCCGCCACCTGCCGCCGCGCCAATGTGCCGGCGCTGGCCTTCGACGGCAAGCACGACGCGCTGCTGCAGTCTTTCGACGGCAGCGGCGCGACGATGAGCTACACCAAACGGCACGGCACATTCCACGACGTCCCCGCGCGCTTCCTGGCCGTCGAGATGCCCCGCCTCTACCCGTTCGCCCGCGATCACGGCATCACACGGTTCCAGGCCTCGAGCGGCACCGCCGCGCAGCCCGGCGGCCAGCAGCCGGGCCGGGTCACCGACGCCTGAGACGACCCATGACTGGTGAGGACACCGTGACCGCCGAAAGGCATCAGATTCGAATTCGCGCGTTCCTGCTCGAACGCGGCGCCGACCGCTTGCAGCACCCCGGCGGCACGCTTTATGCGCATGTGGGGCGGGTCGCTGGGCTGCTCGCGGAGTGGGGGGCCACCGAGGAGGTGCAGGCGGCGGGACTATGCCACGCCTGCTACGGCACTGACGGCTACGCCCCTGTGCTGCTGAGCCTGGCGGAGCGTCCGGTCCTGGCCGAGCTGATCGGACCACGAGCCGAGTCACTGGTGTACCTGTACGCCAGCTGCAACCGGGCAGCCGTATACCCGTACCTGCAGCAAGACGGCCCGGTGCCGGTCCTGGACCGGTTCACCGGTACTACCCGCACGCCGCCCGAGCGGGACATCCGCGTATTCCTCGAGCTGACCGCTGCCAACGAGCTCGACGTGATCCGGCAGAGCGCGGCTATGGCCGCCGAGCACGGCCCGGCGCTGCTATGGCTGTTCGCCGCCGCCCGGCAGCGGCTGTCGGCAGCGGCGTGGGAGGCGTGGAGCCTGCAGCCAGCACATCGGACCGAGCCCGGCCGCGACGAGTCGATGCCGTAGCTGGACGGCCAAGCCGCCCGGTCGGCGATCAATCCCTGCGGGCGGAACATCGCAACCGGCCATTGAGTCAGTGGACGGGCTTAATGCTTTGACGACGCGATTACTGTGCCAGCATGACGGTTCCCGCCTCGGCGCCTGCGACCGACCAACCCGTGAGCAAAGGCAGCGAACGCCAGCTCCTTGAAGCCTTCCTTGATCTCCACCGGCAGGTTCTTGTCAGCAAGGTGGACGGCATCTCGGAGAAGGAAGCGCGCTGGCGACGCGTGCCGTCGAAGACAACCCTGGCCGGCTTGATCAAGCACATGATCGGGGTCGAGCGAGGCTGGTTCCAACAAGTGCTAGGTGGCCGCGACGCAGCCGAGGTCGGCCCCAACGTCGGAGGCGGTGAAGAAAGCTGGGACCTCGCCGAGAACGAAACAGTCAGCTCGCTGCTCAAGGAATACGAGCAGACCTGTGAGCAGTCACGGCAAACAGCAGCACGGTTCGCTCTGGATCACGCAGTGCCCGAGCCAGACATGGGTCAGGTTTCCCTGCGGTGGATCTACGTTCACATGATCGAAGAAACCGCTCGGCACGCCGGACACGCAGACATCCTCAAGGAGCAGACCGACGGGTCCACTGGCATTGACCTGCGCGTTCAAGCCGCCTGGGAGCGTGTGGTCCTGTGCAGCCGCTAGGCCAAGCAGCCGCAGCGCCCGGAGCCGGTGTGAACTAAGCGGCATGGATGATGGCCACCTTGCCGAGGTCGAGCGCGCCTGCATCCGGGGTTGCCAGTCATCCGGGGCGGGCCAGGCGTCCGCGCAGGTGGACGAGCAGCACCATCAGAAGTACGGCGATTGCTGTAGGGGTCATCACCCCGGCCCAGTCCAAGCCTGGGCTGGGCGGGAAGACAGGCGGCGGCGCTCCCTTGGCCGCAGCGACGGCCCCGGCCAGCGCGCGTTCCTGGGCAGTGGGTCCCAGCATGCTGAGGGCTGCACCCGCGGTGGCGACGGCCGTGACACACAATGCCGCCACGGCGGCCACTGCGGTAACCCTGGCGGCCAGGGCAACACGGGCTCGGTCCTGGGCGGTGGTCGGCGTCGCAGGGGCGCGCCTAACCGGCAAGTCGGCGAGCAGCGCGGTCAGTTCGTCGCCGGTCCTCGCGGCCAGGGCGTGCGCCGATCGCTCGTCCAGTTCGTCGGCCGTGATGCGGCCCGTCTTGAACGCCTCGCCGAGCTCGCCGAGAGCCCGGTCGCGGTCCGCATCGGATACCCGAATGTCGCCAGGAGGATAGTGCCGGCTGCCTCTGTCCATGATTCACACCCCTGCTGCGCAACTTCGGGTCAGCTGCCGGGAGGTAACGCACCGTCCGGCCGCCGTTCGGCACGGGTCCTTAGGCGTCACGGCGAATCACCACGATTGCTGCGAGGGCGATCAGGGCGGCGGCGAGGGCCGCGAAGATGCCGGTCTCGATGCCCTGGAATGCCCAGTACCGGTCGGCGGGCTGGTAGCTGATGAAGCCGTGGTATCCGTGATCAGCCAGGCAGGAAAGGAAGTTGTGCGAGTGCTGGAAGACGAGGCTCCGGCAGGCGGACGGTAGGCGGGCCGGGTTGATAGGCACACCGTCGATACTGAGGTTAAGTCCGGACCGGCCTGGCACCGGCCCGCTAGGGCCAACGAGACCCGCCGAGACCTCCCAGTAGGACCCTGTTGGCAACGACGGCGCGTGGTTCAGGAAGCTGAAGGTCTTGGTTACCGGGGTCTGGTAATGCGAGCGGAAGTCCTCACTGACAAGCAGGCGCACAAACGTGAACGCAACGAGGGTGATGGCCATCGCGGGCAAGGTGCGGCGCAGCAGCGCCCCGGCGGCAATGCCGAGCGTTACCGCGAAGACTGCGTAGCCGATCGGAACGATGCCCTGGATGTCGAACTGGGCCGGCTGGAAGTTCTGCTGCTCGAGGGCATTCACCGGGCTCGACCACCAGGTAACGAGGCCCGAGACAGCGCCGCCCCAGGCCGCGGCGGCGAGCACCACCCAGCCAATCGTGACGATGAGCCAGCGGGTGCGGGAGATGCTCTGCATCCAGGCGAACTGGCCAGTACCTGTTTCGAATTCGCGAGCCACGAGCGGTCCGCCCCAGAACACTCCGAGCAGGCAGGGAACCACCACCGTCAGCGTGACGACCGCCGAGAGCCCTGGGGCTTCCAGGTTCAGCGTGCTCGCGAGGTTGCCACAGGAGTGGCTGGCAGCGCACAACGTGAGCTCGGAGTGATACTGCGACGCCATCTGCACGCCGGTGATCAGCATCAGCACCGCAAACGCGGCGAGCGCGGCAACGCCGTAATACGCCTGGTAGCGGTGCTGGCGCCAGACGACCCAGGTCATTGGTCTTCTCCGATCCTGGTCAGGTGTACCGGTGCCGGCGCGGCGTGCTGGCCCATGTAGCCGAGCACGAGCTCTTCCAGGCCGACGTCGGAAGCCACGAAGGCCGGGTCGATGACTGGCCCGTTTCGTCTGATGAGCAGGGTGGTCTGGCGGGGAGTGCGCACCGCCTGCACGAGGGTGTGGTCGCGCTCGATGGCCGTGGTGTCCTTGGCTGGCCCGACCAGAACCTGATGGTCGGCGAGGAGAGCGTCAATGTCGCCGCACAGCTGGACCTGGGAAGCGGCCAGCAGGATGAGATGATCACAGGTTCGTTCCAGGTCGGCGATCAGATGGGAGGACAGCACGACGGTCAGGCCGCCGTCGGCCACGGCCTCGGCTAGGTGGGCCAGGAATTGCCGTCGAGCCAGCGGGTCCAGTGCCGCGACTGGTTCGTCGAGCAGTAGCAGTTTTGGCTGCTTGGCCAGCGTCAGCGCGAGCGCGAGCTGGGCGCGCTGGCCCCCGGACAGCGTGCCTACCCGCTGGCCAAGAGGGATGCCGAGACTCTCCAGCCGACGTCGCACCGAAGCCCCGTCCCACCGCGGGTTGAGGTGCGCACCGATGCCGATGTGGTCGTTGGCGGTGAAGCGGCGATACAGCGGAATCTCCTGGGCCAGGAAGCCAACGCCGGCCAGAAAGGCCGAGTCTTGGCCGGGACGGCAGCCGAGCACGGCAACGTCTCCGCCAGTGGGCGTGGCTAGGCCGGTGAGCAGCCGCAACAGCGTTGTCTTGCCGGCGCCGTTCGGGCCTATCAGAGCCGATATCCGGCCCGCGGGAACGGTGACAGTGGCCTCGCTCAGAGCGGTGACCCTGCGGTAGCGCTTCGACAGCCCGTGAGTCTCGATCACGGCGGGGTTACTGCCGGCCGTCATGCCGTCTCCTCTTCGGCCTCAGCGCGCATCGTTATGCGCAGCAGCGACTCGATTGACTCGTCATCCAGTCCGGCCTCGCGCGCGGCGCGCACCCACTGTGCGAGGCTGCGGGCCAGTCGTGAATGGGTGCCGGGTGGCGGGCCGGACGGTCGGCCAACCACGAACGTGCCGTGCCCCGCCCGTGGCTCCACAAGGCCTTCGCGCTCGAGATCGCGGTAGGCCTTGAGCACAGTGTTCGGGTTCACTGCGGTGGCCGCGACAACTTCCCGCACGGTAGGGAGCTTGTCGCCAACATCGAGCACGCCCATCCGAAGTGCCTGCCGGACCTGCTGGACGATCTGCAGGTATGGCGGCACGACCGAGCGGCCATCGAGCCGGAAGTTGATCACGCTTGACCCTTCAAAGTACTAAGGTGTTAAGACTTTAGGGTCCTCATGCGGCAACTGTCAATTCGCAGCTCCGCCCACGACTGTGGCGGCCTCACATCGGAGTGACTGACGCCAGATCACTTGTCGGTGGATCTGGCATGTGCTAACTTAACTTTGCATGTGCAAGAGAGAGCGTTGTGAACATTGCTGACATGACCGGGGATGAGCTCCTCCGGGTGCTGGCTACGCTCGCCAACCCGCACCGGCTGCGCGTCGTGGCGGCGCTGGCCGACCAGCGCAACTACGTCAGCCAGCTCGCTCGCGAGCTGGGCATCAGCCGCGCACTGCTGCAGGTCCACCTGCGCAAGCTGCAGGCAGCCGGTCTGGTGTCGGCTGTCATCGAAGTCTCAGAGGACGGAAAGGCAATGAAGTTCTACGAGGTAACGCCGTTCATCATCCAGCTGACACCCAAGGAGATCATGGCTGCGGTCACCACGCTGACTGCAGGCAACGACGCTGACACCGAGGTGGGCGGTGAGTAGCACCATCGCGATCGCCTTCGTCATCGTCGTGCTTGTCGTTGGCGGGCTGATCGGGTACGCGATCTACCAGTGGGGCCAGCAGCTTTCGATCAGCAGGAAAACGCGCGTCGAGCTGACCACAAGCGACGAGTACCGACGCCTCTCAGAACTGGCAATCACGGCACAGGAGCACACCGACCTGAAGCTCGCCGAAGTCAGCATGCAGCTGGCACAGCTGCGCGACCAGCTGCATCAGGTTCAGAAGGTCCTCAAGGACGTCGAGTAGGCGCCCGCCCGGTCCGCACGCAGCTCACCTTGGAGAGAAGGCCAGCAGAGCCATGGACTACGCCAGTGATGACGACCGAATGACTAATGCCGAACGACTGGCCGGACACGACCCGCGCGCCGCGGCCGCCCACTTCCGGGCCATCGCCCGTGACCATGGGGTCGACGATGACGTTCGGCTGGAGGCGGCGAGCCGGCTAGCCGAGCTCGACGGGGGTGCGGCCGCGGGCGCGTTGCGGGCGATCGCCCGTGACCACGCGGTGGATGATGACGTTCGGCTGGAGGCGGCCAGTCGCCTCACGGAGGTCAGCGAGACCGCAGCCATTGACGCACTGCGGGCGATCGCTCGTGACCCGGCGGTCGACGATGAGATGCGGATGGAGGCGGCGAGCCGGCTGCCCGAACTCGATGTGAGGGCGGCAGCCGAGGCATTGCGCACCATCGCCAGTGATGGTGGGATCGACGATGTCTTCCGCTCGGATGCGGCTGAGCACCTAGCAACCCTCAACCCCGAGTGGAGCGACGAAGCCGCCCGGCTCGACCGATGCGGGGGTCGTGCCGCGAGGCCGCCACATCATCACGAGACGCACCGTGGACCCGTGCCGCCACCGGCTTCGCCGCGCAGGCCGCCCGCACCGCCCGTTCCGTGGTGGGTAATGGTCGCCGCGGTCGGCATCGAGAAGCTCAGGAGCTTCAGCGCACCGACAAGCTGACCGAGAGATCTCTCACGGCGGCGCCGCCTGGGTCGTGGCGGCAGGCGCAGCCAGCAAACCGGCCGGGCGTGTCCAATTCCGGTCGTCTCGTTCGTCGTCATTGTCAGAGGGGCATGTTCGCGCCTGCCGCGCCCACCTGACCAGCGAGTTTGGCCAGGCGGCTGGCGGGCGCGAGCACCCGGCGAGACGATGGGATGGCCAGACGGGTGCGGCTGAAAGCACCCAGGGAAGGAATCACGATGGCTGGCGTACGGGTACTGGTGGGCACGCGCAAGGGCGCGTTCGTGCTCAGCTCGGACGGAACGCGGCGGACCTGGGAAGTAAGCGGGCCGCATTTCGCCGGCTGGGAGATCTACCACCTGAAGGGGTCGCCAACTGACCCGAACAGGCTGTATGCCTCGCAGAGCAGCGGCTGGTCTGGTCAGGTTGTGCAGCGCTCCGACGACGGCGGCGCGACTTGGGAGCCAGTCGGTAACAAGTTCAGCTACGAGGGCACGCCCGGCACACACCAGTGGTACGACGGCACGCCGCACCCGTGGGAGTTCGCGCGGGTCTGGCACCTCGAGCCGTCGCTCGATGACCCGGACACCGTGTACGCCGGCGTCGAGGACGCCGGTCTCTTCAAGTCCACCGATGGCGGCGAGAACTGGGCAGAACTGGCCGGCCTGCGCGGCCACGACACCGGCTCGTCCTGGCAGCCGGGGGCGGGCGGCATGTGCCTGCACACGATCATTCTTGATCCGGCAACCCGCGGCCGGATGTTCGCGGCGATCTCGGCTGCGGGCGCGTTCCGGTCCGACGACGCGGGCCAGACCTGGCGGCCGATCAACCGCGGCCTGCACTCGGAGGGTATCCCTGACGAGGACGCTGAGGTCGGGCACTGCGTGCACCGGATCGCGATGCATCCGTCTCGGCCATCGGTGCTGTTCATGCAGAAGCACTGGGACGTCATGCGCAGCGACGACGCTGGCGATTCCTGGCATGAGATTAGCGGTGACCTGCCGACGGACTTCGGCTTCCCGATCGACGTGCACGCGCACGAGCCTGACACCGTCTACGTCGTGCCGATAACCAGTGACTCACTGCACTTCCCGCCCGACGGCAAGCTGCGGGTGTACCGGAGCCGGACGGGCGGCAACGAGTGGGAGCCACTGACCAAGGGCCTGCCGCAGGAGAACTGCTTCGTCAACGTGTATCGCGACGCGATGGCGGTGGATTCGCTCGACTCGTGCGGGATCTACTTCGGTACCACTGGCGGTCAGGTATACGGCTCGGCCGATGCCGGCGACAGCTGGGCCCCGATCGTCAGGGACCTGCCGGCGGTGCTCTCGGTCGAGGTGCAGACGTTGCCATGATCCGGGTCATCCTGCCCTCGCACCTGCGGCGGCTGGCCAGCATCGACGGCGAGGTCAAGCTGGCGGTGGCGGGCGCGGTCACCCAGCGCTCGGTGCTGGACGCGCTGGAGGCGGCTTACCCGATGCTGCGCGGTACGATCCGCGATCAGGACAGCAAGCGGCGGCGGGCGTTCATCCGGTTCTTCGCGTGCGAGGAAGATCTGTCGCACGACGATCTGGACGCTCCGCTGCCAGACCGCGTCGCGGCCGGCGCCGAGCCCTACCTGATCGTCGGCGCCATGGCTGGCGGATAGCTAACGGGCACAGCGTCACGAACTCATCTGCGCGAGCGTCTGACGGGCGCCCACCTGGTGGAACGAGTCGAGCGCGCGAAGATACGGCTCGGTAAATGCGGTCTGGCGGGCGAGGTCGCCGAACAGGCGCTCGTTCGCGACGAAGCTGAGACCGTTGCTGCGCTGCCGCCGCGCGCGCCCGGTGATCTCGTCACGCAACGCGTCGATGACGTCCACAGGGCGACCCGCGTCGTCGCTGCCCTCGGCGTATCTGGCCCAGCTCGCGATCAGGCTAGCCCCCCGTGCAACCGGCCGGCCGGCGCCGAGGTTCTGCCGCACCACCGGCAGGACCCACTTGGGAATCTTGTCCGACCCGCCCGCGCAGAGCCGGGCAACGGTGTCCCTGATCGCCGGGTTGCCGAATCGGGCGAGCAGCCGCGCAATGTAGTCGTCGAGGTCGACGCCTGGCACGTCAGGCACTGTCGGCCGTGCCTCAAGCTGCAGGTAGTCGAGCACGAAGTCGGCGATGACAGGATCGGCGACGGCTTCGTGGACGTACTTGTATCCGGTCAGCGCTGCCGGGTACGCCAGCGCCTGGTGGCCCGCGTTGAGGAGCCGCAGCTTCATCAGCTCGTATGGCCGCACGTCGGTGACCAGCTGCACGCCGCAGTCCTGCCAGCGCGGCCGCCCGGCCGGGAAGTCGTCCTCCAGCACCCACTGCACGTACGGCTCGCAGCCCACAGGCCACTCGTCTGCCACACCGAACTCTTCCGCCAGCCGGTCGACGTCGGCCGCGGTCGTGACGGGCGTGATGCGATCCACCATCGAGTTCGGGAACGCGACCGCGTCCCGGAGCCAGCCGCCCAGCCCCGGCTCGGCGAGATCGGCGAAGGCGCCGAGCACCGACCGGGCCACGTTCCCGTTCGCTTCGATGTTGTCGCAGGACACCACCGTAAAGGGCGGCACGCCGTTGGCCCGGCGCCGCCGTAGCCCGGCAACGATGAAGCCGAAGACGGTGCCCGGCACGGCGCCAGGAACCAGGTCGCGCAGCACGGCGCGGTTGGTTACGTCAAACTCGCCGGTGGCGTGCACGAGGTTGTAGCCGCCCTCGGTGATGGTCAGCGAGACAATCCTGGTGCGGGGGTCGGCGAGCCGATCAAGCACCGCGTCCGGCTCTTCAGGCGCGAACAGGTACTCGGTCATGGACCCGATCACCTGTGGCGCGATGGATCCGTCCGGCTGCTTGATCATGAGGGTGTAGAGCCCGTCCTGGGACCGGAACGAGGTTCGTTTGGGCCGGTCGGCCTCGAGGACGTCCACGCCGCAGATGGCCCAATCCCGCGCCTGACCTGCCGACATCAGCCGATCGAGGTACATAGCCTGGTGCGAGCGGTGGAACGCCCCTGCGCCGAAGTGGACAATGCCGATCTGCAGCCCGGTTCGGTCGTAGCCAGGCACGGCGACTCTCCCGGCCACGTCGCCGAGCGTCGCTGTGCTTAGCCGGACCGCACCCATGACTCACCAGCTAACGGCGCGGCGAGAGTCCGCAGCGCGACCATGTCCTAGCCGGTGGTCCGGCACGTACCGTCACTGGACTGAGATCCCGTCAGGTGCTGGGTGCCGGTCAGGTGCTGTGTCTCAGTCAGGTGCTGCGTCCCGGTCACGTGCTGCGTCTCATTCACTGGCTGGCCCGCGCCGGCGCTGGCAGGCTCGAGGTCGGTATCTTGCTCGCCCTGAATCAAGTGGCTGTGACTCAGCGCCGACACGCCAGCGACCAGCAGAGCGAGGGCCAGGGCCTGGAGGGCCAGGTCCGCTGTCGCGGTCTGGAAGTGCTCTCCGAACAAGAACAGGCCAAGCAGGCTTGCCGACAGCGGGTCGAGGATCGTGAATCCGGGCTGGGACGCGGCAAGCGGGCCCGCGGCGAGGGCGTGCGAGGCCAGGAGCAGGCTGAGAGCTCCGGCTCCGATGAGGACGTAAACCGACCAGTTCGTGAAGATCGCCGAGGGTCCACCGCCCAGGTGCGAGCTGAATTCCTTGATCACCGCGGCGACGAACCCCCAGGCGATCCCGGTGACTGCCCCCAGGATCGCAGCGCGGTGCGATCCGGACGCGGATGGCCGGCGGCCGAGTCCGAAGGCAAGCGCCAGGCCGACGATCACGACGCCGAGCGTGACCAGCCCCGCGAGCACCCAGAGGTAGCCGGGGGCGTGCTGCCTGCCGCCGGACGGTGAGGCCGCGAACAAGAAAACCGCGAGCCCTGCAGACATCGCCGCGGCCGCAAGCCAGTCGCGCCGCTTGACCATCCGGTTGCCGAGGATGGCCATGTACCCGAAGACGAACAGCAGCTCCAGCGCGAGGATCGGCTGGACCAGAGCGAGCGGCCCATAGTGCAGGGCCGCGAGCTGGAACACGAAGCCGAGGATCATGCTGGCTATGCCGGTCAGCCAGATCGGGTGTCGGGCAAGCCGGAAGACGAGCCAGACGTCGAGATTGGCCCCCTGGTTCTCGGTCGTCCTCGCGCCAAGGCGCTGGCACACCGAGGAGGTGGCCGTGCACAGGCTCGCCGCGAGTGCGAACAGAATCGCCTTTTCCATCTGGCCTAGCGCCGTCCCCTTACTTCCCCAGCTCTTCGATCAACAGCAAGCATCCAGCTTCAACAGCCTGACTCTCAAGTTTCTTTCAGCTATGACACTGACGTTAAGGTTGCGCAGCTCACCGCCGCCATGACGAGCTGGCCCCCGAGGCCATGGTGACATCCGGTACCGACAGGGGCCCGATCTTCGGCGACAGGACTTCCGCCGGTGCCGGGCCCTGGTCAGCCGCGGGCGGCGGTGGGCTACGCCAGCGTGGCCAGGTCGATGGCCGGGTCGGCGAGCGCGTCGGAATCGGCCGGATTGCCGGACCGGACGATGGCCTGGATTGCCTCGTTGACGTCCCAGATATTGACGTTCATGCCAGCCAGGACCCGGCCACCGGAGTCGAGCCAGAAGGCGACGAACTCCCGCGCCGCCGGGTCGCCGCGGAAGACGACTCGCTCGTAGCCGCCGGGCTCGACGTAGCCGGAATACTCCATCCCGAGGTCGTACTGGTCGGTGAAGAAGTACGGCACCCGGTCGTAGCTGACCGCCTGGCCTAGCATCGACCGGGCGGCCGCTTGCGGCTGGTTGAGGGCGTTAGCCCAGTGCTCTACCCGGATGTGTCTGCTGAGGAGCGGATGGAAGGCGCTGGCGACGTCGCCAGCCGCGTAGATGTCCGGATCCTCGGTGCGCAGATCTGCGCCGACCACAACGCCGTTGGACACCCGGAGCCCGGCGGCCTCCGCTAGCTGCGTATTCGGAGTGATCCCCACACCGACGATGACCAGGTCAGCGTCGATCTGGGTGCCATCGGTGAGCCGCACGCCGCTGGCGCGCCCGGCCGTGTCGACAATCTCTGCGACGCCGATCCCGAAGCGCAGGTCGACGCCATGGTCGTGGTGCAGGTCAGCGAATATCTGGGCGGCCTCCGGGCCGAGTACCCGCAGGAGCGGCAGCTGGGCCATCTCCAGCACGGTGACCTGCGCGCCAGCGGTGCGCGCCGCGGCCGCGGTCTCCAGCCCGATCCAGCCCGCGCCGATGACCGCAACTCGCGAGGCCGACTCAAGCGCAGTCTTGATCCGGTCGCTATCGCCCGCGGTTCGCAGGTACACCACGCTATTGAGGTCAGCGCCGGGCACCGGCAGCCGCCTTGGTGCCGACCCGGTGGCCAGCAAGAGCTTCCCATAGGACTGAGCGCCGCCGTCTGCGAGTGTCACCCGGTGCTCTTCCCGGTCGATCTCGGTCACGGTGGCGCCCAGTCGCAGCTCGACGTCATGGTCGCCGTACCACTCCCGCGGGTGCACGAAGATCTTTTCCCGTGGCGACTTGCCCATCAGGTAGTCCTTGGACAGCGGTGGCCGTTCGTACGGCAGCTCGGTCTCAGAGCCGATCAGCACAACCCGGCCCTCGAACCCTTCAGCTCGCAGCGCCTCTGCGGCCTTGGCTCCGGCAAGGCTGGCCCCGACGACGACGTAGGCATCCTGGCTCACCGTGACTCCTCCCGCGCGTGCGGAATCCCTCTGGCTGAGTCAAGCTACTCCGGCAGCGAGCGGCGCGTCAGGTTCAGGGCTGGCCAGGGTTCCGCACCCGCAGCAGGTATTGCTTCCGGTCGAGCGGGTTCCGGTCGGTTCTGGCCCGGACCGGCACCGGGTCCCGGGCCGGCTGGTAGCCCGCGAACTCGGCCTCGAGTAGTCCCTCGCCCCCGGTCAGGCCGGGTAGCTGTCGGCGAACGGCGGGTACCCGGCCCGCGGGAAGCTCGCAGCCGACCACATAGCCGTCACCAACCCGCGTCGGCACCTGCGCTGTGGCGCCGATCCTGGCCAGGGCAGTCAGCACCGGGCGCAGACTGGACTCGGGAACCTCCAGCCGGACGCTCGAGACCGGTTCACAGACCACCGTTCGCGCCTGCCGCAGCGCCGTCATCAGCACGAGCGGCGTGAGGTTGCGGAAGTCGCTGGCCGAGCTCGAGAACACGCTCCAGCCAGTCGGCGGAGGTGGCACGAACCCCGAGTGGGTCATGGTGACCGCGCAGTCGATCACTTGCCAGCCGTGCAAGCCCTCGGCGAGCGTCGCCCGCACCGTGTCCTCGACCGCCGTGACGAACGCCAGCGGCAGCGAGCCGAGCTCCACGTCGAGCCCGAACCCAAAGCCGGAGCCCGGCGGTCCTGGCTGCACGCGAAGCCCTACGGTGGCCTGGAACGGGTTGCCTGGGGCGTCAAGGAATTCCACGGCCGTACCGGTTCCGAGCACCCGCTCCACGCAGATCGTCGTCGGCTCAGCCATCCGCGCGTCGATGCCGAAGTCGCTGGCCAAGGTGGCCTGGATGACTTCTTTCTGCACCTCGCCGTAGAGCGAAAGCGTCGTCTCGTGCCGGCCGTCATCCTGACGGACATCGATGAGCGGATCCTGCTCCGCCAGCTGCGTGAGCGCTACATGCAGGGCACCGCGATCGGCACTGCAGGTGGGGGTCACGACGGTCTGGAGCGTCGGTGGCGCGAAGTAGCGAGACGCGCCGTCGTCGTCAACGCAGCCGACGCGATCGCCGACGACGACGTCTGCCAGCCCCCAGACCTTGGCAATCTGGCCCGCGCGCTGTGCCGCTGGGTGTGGCTGGTCCGCCGTCGAACACGGAGATCGCGGTGATCTTCGCGGTCCGGTCACCGCCATAGCGCACCGGTTTCCTGGCGGCCAGCGTGCCGGTGGAGATCCGCACGTAGGCGACCTTCTCGCCAGCCGACCCTCGCTCCACCTTGAACACGGTGCCGTTGGCAGGACCGGATTCCACGCCGCGGGCGGCCGGCAGTAGCTCTGCCAACCCGGCGGTCAGGGCGTCGACGCCTGCGCCGGTGCTAGCCGAGCCGAAGAAAACCGGGTGCACGAGCGCTCGGCCGGTCTGGCTGGCGAGCTCGGCGCGGAGGCGGGCGTAGGACGCTGCGCCACGCAGATACTCGCCGAGCAGCACGTCGTCTTGGCAGGTCAGCACATCCGCGAGCGACGCGCAGAACCCGGAGCTGGCGCCGTCGGCCGGCATCCAGGTAGCGGCGTGCGATCCGAGGTCGGCTACCGAGCCCATGACCACGATCGAGGACGTGAGGCGTGCACCGATGTCCGCGAGGACGCCGTCATACCTGGCCCCGGTGCGGTCGATCTTGTTCACGAAGATGACAGTCGGGATGCTGAGTCGGCGAAGGGCCCTGGCCAGGATTCTGGTCTGCGGCTGCACGCCCTCGACCGCGGACACCACGAGCACGGCGCCGTCGAGCACGCTGAGAGTACGCTCGACCTCGGCAATGAAGTCAGGGTGGCCGGGGGTGTCGATCAGGTTGACGATGCGCGCGCCGACACGGAACGAGACGACCGCGGCCTTGATCGTAATGCCGCGCCGCCGCTCCAGTGCCAGAGTGTCGGTCTGCGTGCTGCCTTCGTCCACGCTGCCAAGCGTCTCGATGACGCCGGCGTCGTAGAGCAGCCGCTCGGTGAGTGTGGTCTTCCCGGCGTCTACATGCGCCAGAATTCCGAGATTGAGCGCGTCCACGAAGTGGCATGTCCTTCCGTGAGGCCTGTGCTGCCCGGGGTGAACATGACCGCATCCCGCATCTCGCCCGTTCCCTTCCTGACGTTGTAGCGCGCTGAGCGGTGGTCGCCGCGCGCCGTGCAGTACAACACCTCACCGCTGACGGTGCAACCTGTTATTCGTGCGATGCTGACCGAGCAATGACGGAGGGAGCCGCGAATGCCTACCCGGTCCGGGTGGGAACTGACCCCAAGACGGAGCGTTGAGCTCGAGTGCGCCCGCCGCGGGCGCGATGAGGTGGTGGACGGCTGCCTGGCGCTGCTGGACGGTCGGGACGTCGATGACACCCTGCTCGTCGCGCTTGGCGGTCCAAACGCCCAGATCGTGTTCCACGATGGTCCGCGGCAGCGCAATCAGTACTGGCGCCGAGTGTGGGCCGCCCGCGGTCTGCTGCACGTGTGGGATGACCGGGCCGCCGCCGCTATCGTCGCGGCCACGACCGACGAGCACTGGCGGGTGCGGGAGATGGCCGCGAAGGTCATCGCCGCACACAACGTCGACGCCGGCCTGGAAGCAGTCACGGAACTGCGTGCCGATCCGGTGCCTCGAGTGCGTGCCGCGGCCGAGCGGGCGACGGTGCTCCTGACGGCCGCGCGCCGCTGACTCGGTTCCGGTGAATGGCGGCGAGTCCGCGATACTAGAGCCCGTGTCGACGCTCCTGCGATCGAGCGCTGCCCGGCTGGCGAGCAGCCTGCGGCCGGTTCGCGGGTCGGTGCTGGTCGTGGGCGCCATCCTGTTCGCGGTCACAATCGCGGGCTACTGCGCGTTTATCCTCACCCATCCGGCAGACGCCTGGCTGAGTCCGGTCGACCTGAAGGTGTACCGGATGGGCGGCGAGGTCGTCGCGCACATCCGCCCCCCGTACAACAAGGCGCTGGCGGCGCCGCTCTATGACTGGCCCGGATTCGGGCTGAAATTCACTTACCCGCCGTTCGCGGCGCTTGTGTTCACCATCTTTGTGCCGCTGTCCTGGGGCCTGCTACCGGAGCTGTGGCTCGGGGTCAACATCGTCGCCCTGCTCGTGACGATCTGGCTGACGCTCGGTGGGCTCGGTTACCGGGCGAGCCTGGCGAGGCTCGGCGGGACGCTTGCGCTCGCCTCTGTGCTGTTCTGGACCGAGCCCGTGCAGCGAACCATGTACCTCGGTCAGGTCGAGCTTGTGCTCATGGCTCTGGTCATCTGGGATCTGTGCCAGCCCGAGCGGCGCCGGTGGCAGGGCATCGGCGTCGGACTCGCCGCCGGCATCAAGCTGGTGCCGCTGATCTTCATCCCGTTCCTGCTGCTGACCCGGCGGTACCGGCAGGCGGCGGTCGCCGCTGCCACGTTCGCCGCCACGGTGATCATCGCTTACCTCGTGCTGCCGGCGGACTCGCGGGCATGGTGGCTGGATGGTCTGGTGTTCCAGAGCGGCCGCACCGGCTTCACGGGCTGGGAAGGGAACCAGTCCGTGCAGGGCCTCATCACCCGGCTGGTCGGCAGCATCGCGGCTGGCCAGCCTATCTGGATGCTGGCCGCGGCCGTGGTGCTGATCGGCGGCATCGCGTGCGCGGTGGCCTTCGCCCGCGCGGGTCACTGGCTGATAGGAGTGCTGACCTGCGCTCTTACCGGGCTGCTTGTATCGCCCATCAGCTGGGACCACCACTGGGTGTGGATCGTCCCTGGCGTGACCGTCCTGGTCTGTTACGGGATCCGGTGCCGGGGACGACTCCGCTGGGCGTGGTTCTCCGCTGCCGTGCTGATCGGAGCCCTCTTTGGCGCCTGGCCAGGCACGCTATGGGGTCAGCCTAAGGACCTCGGCGGGTTTTCTGAGGGCCTGATCTGGTGGCCGCCCAACACTGACCCAGGAACCTTCCAGCGGCTTGGCGACCGGCCATGGTATGCCGAGTACCACTGGCGTGGCTTTCAGCTCATCGTCGGCAACCTCTACGTGCTGACGGGTCTGCTCGCGCTGCTGGTAGCGGCGGCCATCGCGATGCGTATCAACGCAGCGCGCCGCGGCAGCGAGCCGGCCGAGCTGGCCGCCGGCCCGGCTCCGCTGCTGAGCGGACACCGTCACCACTGATCGCGTTTGGTGACCTAGTCCTGGCGGAGAGGACGCCAGCGGTGAGGACGCCAGCGGTGAGGGTGCCCGCGGCGGGTGCCAGCGGCGGGGGTGCCAGCAGCGGGGGCTCCCGGCGGTGCGCCGGGCTGCGGTGCGCCCGTAGCGTCACTATGTGTCGCCGGTCCGCGATACTGTAGCGCGTGCCCAACCTCGTGCAGCCCGGCAGCGCTGGTCTGGCAGCCGACGCCCGTCCTTCTGGACGCACGGTGCTGACCGCGGGTGTGGTTGTGGTCCTCATCTCGCTGGCCTGCTACGCCGCGTTCGTGGTGAGTCATCCGACCAACCAGTGGCTGGACGCCGTCGATCTCCACGTCTACGTGCGTGGCGGACGGGCGGTTCTGCACGGGACGCCGCTCTACAACTGGCCGGGTACTACAAATCAGTTCACGTATCCGCCCTTCGCCGCCATGCTCTTCACTGTCCTTTCCGCGCTGCCGTGGCACGTCGTGCTCGGGCTGTGGAGCCTAGCCAGCCTGGCAGCGCTCCCGGCCACGATCTGGGTTACGCTCGGGGCCCTTGGCTACCGGGACCGGGAGGCCCGGGTCGGCGCTTCGCTGCTGGCCACGGCGCTCCTGCTCTGGACTGCGCCGGTGCTGCACGTCATATACCTCGGCCAGATCGAGCTTCTGCTGATGGCGCTCGTCATGTGGGACATGTGCCAGCCGGACGGGAGACGGTGGCAGGGCATCGGCGTGGGCATCGCCGCGGCGATCAAGCTCGTGCCTGGGATCTTCATCGCCTACTTCCTGTTCACCCGTCGGTACCGGCAGGCTGCGGTCGCCGCGGCGACCTTCGTGGCCAGCGTCGTCGTCGGCTTCGCGCTGCCGGCTGACTCGCGAGCGTGGTGGCTCGACGGGCTGTTTGTTCAAGGCAGCCGGACCGGCTTCATCGGCCGGGACTCCAACCAGTCACTGGCTGGCCTCATCACCCGGCTGGCCGGAAGCGTCACCGCAGGTCAGCCCATCTGGCTACCGATTGTGGTGCTCACGCTCATCGTGGGGCTGGCGTGCGCGACGCTGCTGCACCGAGCAGGCCAGCCGGTGGCTGGGATCCTCACCTGCGCGCTCACCGGCCTGCTCGTGTCTCCGGTCAGCTGGGACCACCACTGGGTGTGGATCGTCCCGATCGTCGTCGTGCTTGCCTGGTACGGTCTGCATGCGAGAGGCGCGGTGCGGTTCGCGTGGCTGAGCGGAGCGGTAGTCGTCGCCGGGCTGTTCGCTGCCTGGCCTGGAGTCCTGTGGGGCCAGCCAAGGTCCGTGGGTGACTACTTCGAGGGACTGATCTGGTGGCCGCCCGGTACCACCGCTGGCCAGTATGCCCGACTGGGGGACCGCCCCTGGTTTGCCGAATACCACTGGCATGGCTGGCAGTTGGCCATCGGCAACCTGGATGTGCTAACTGGGCTCGCGGTATTTGTGGTCGCCGCGGCGGTGGCAGTGCGGCTCACGGTCACACGCCGACGGGAGGCACCAGCGGGCGGGCTCGATCCCCTGAGCGCCGCCGCGGCCGTCAGCCAGTAGCCGCCGGCTGCGTGCCACCCGCCGACTGGGCGGTACTAGCAGGCCGCACGATGCTCGTCGGCTGAGTCCCGATCGGCTGGGTCCCGATCGGCTGAGTGCCTATGGGTAGCTGGACCACAGCAGGCAACCTGCGGCCGCCCCGACTCCGCAGGCATAGCAGGACCAGGGCGGCCGCGACACCGAGCAGGGTGATCGGCACCACGAGCGTGAGATTGTCCAGCGAAATCCGGGTCAGCAACCGCGTCGGCGGCGCGATCGGAGTGCCGGGCATCAGCGCCACGGTGGCCGCTGTCAGCCGGATGACGACCAGCCAGTCCAGCCAGCACGCCGGGACGAGGATGAGCAAGCAGATGATCATTGCCTCGTAGGACGGCAGCTGGTACTGCCAGGTGAACAGCCATGCCGTGCTGAGTCCCAGCGCGACGAAGATCGCAGGCTGCGCAGTAGCCCTGATCGGCAGCCTGGACAGCGCCACGATTGCCACGCCGACGCCGACGACGCACGCGATGACGCCGATGTGCGTCATAACGTAGCCATCCGGCCTCGCGAACAGCTGATAGAAGTTGTCGGCGGTGGTCCTGTTCCCGCGGTTGACCACGGCCTCGATGGCCGGCGTGCCGAACCAGCCGTAGCTCGGTAGCAGCACCGCGAGCATGCCGCTGCCAGCGACGACACAGGCTGCGGCCGAGCGCCGGAACCCCCAGGCCAGGCCCAGGCCGAACAGTGCATAGGTGATCTTGATATCGGCGGCGACACCCACGAGCATGCCGCCAGCGAGCACCCGCCCGAGACGCTCTTGCCCGGCCGCTGGCATGGCCGGCCAGCCCGTCGCCAGCACGAGGCCAACCAACCCGGCGGCTGCGGCCAGCACGTCGAGGTGCGCTGCGGCGATGAGCTGCCAGATTAGTAGCGGGTTGATTGTCCACAGCAGGTGCGCCCGCAGTCGCGCTGCAGCGTCATGGCGCAGCAGTCGGTCAGCCACGTAGGCCACCGCGCCGAAGGCCAGCGCGTTGCCGAACTTGAGCCAGAAGACGATCCTGGCGGCCGAGGTTCCGCCCAGCCGGGCCGCTACGTACTGCTCCACGGTGGCCGCCGGGCCGTAAGTGGACGGAATGCGTCCCCACTCCCACGGGATGGACTTCCCGACGGCGTCGTGGATGTGGGTGAGGTCCCACGGCACCATGACGTACGGGCTGTGACCGAGAACCACCATTCGGCCAAAGGCCATGTAGTCCAGCGAGTCCGTGGATCCGACCGGCGGGAGCACAGTCAGGATCGCAACCACGGCGGCGGCGGCGAAGAGCAGAGTCCGGATCGATGGCCGTGCCCCGCGGCGAACTGCGATCAGAGCCGCGGCGAGCCCCAGGCCGCCGATGATCGCCGACAGCCACAGTGCATAGGTGACCGAGGCCAGCGTGAGGTGCAAGCTGGTGATCTCGAAGGGGGGCCCGTCCGCGGGCATCGTGAGCGGCGGCCCCATCCATGAGGCCCGGCCCAGCGACACCACCAGCGTGATGATCAGCGACGTGGCGATGCCGGCCGCGCCGAGCCAGCCGTACCAGCGCGCGGACCGGCTGACTGACGACCGCCCGGTTGGGGTCGTGGCGCGCCTGATGCCAGGCAGCCCGGAGGCGTCAAAGCCCATTGAAAGCTCAACCTGTCCCATTGCGAGAAGTCGAGTCAGGCCCTGAAACTCAGGGCTGCGGTAGTTGCCCCGCTACCGTGGCCGCGCAGTCGCCGGAACCCGGCGGCTGCCTGTGTTCAATTTATCAGCGCTCCTGGCGATATTCGGCCCGAGGATACGCAAGCGTGATCTAGTAATGACAGGGCGAATTTGCGGTATAGCGTCGGGCAAGCGCGGTTCCGACAACGATGCCGGTAATTAGTGCGGTCAGATGGCCGACAGGTGCGACCTCCAGGCGGCTCATCCCGGCGAAGATCTGGCCAACGAAGATCAGCAGAGCAAGATCCACCGCGGCGGCGGCGCGGACCAGCCAGCCACCGTGCAGCAACCCGACCGCGATGGCGGCCACCACCACGTAGGAGGGCCCGACGTCGAGCAAGAACCGGTCGGCGTGCGGCAGGCTGCCCGTCGAAATGCGGTAGGCAACGATGCCCTCGCTGACCAGGGTGCCGACGACTTGGCCTGCGGCGCAGGTCACAGCGGTACGCCAGCTGCCGATCGCGCTCGTCGCCCCGAAGAGCGCCAGCGCAATCAGAACCGGCCACGCCAGCAGGAAGGTGGTCGGGAAGAACGCGGAAGCGATCAGTGATGCGACCGGGTGGTGGGTGAGGTTCTGCACACTCGTGCTGGCTCCGCGCAGCAGGGCCGCCCGGTCTGATGGTTGCAGCAGCACGTAGCCGAGCTCAGCTAGGCAGACTCCTATCAGGTAGAGCCAGGCCGCCGCATGCCGGACAAAGACGGCGCGCAACTTCGGCGCGACGTCGCCCGCGCGGTTGATCAATGGCATCACGCTGATGAACCAGTCTTATCAGAGCGAGCGAATTATGGATCCGCATGGGCGGGGTCATGGAATTGGCTGTAAAAGGTAAAGTTCCGTTTTCTTCGTCATCGGAAATGTGTCCGAGCCGGTTCCGGACGCGGGTGATTCGCGGTGGGCTGGGTCAACCCGGTGGCCTCGAGCGCCCGGGTCGTTGGTGTGCTTGCGGGCCACATTGGTGTGCTTGTGTCTGGGTGGGATGGACAAGATCAGCCCACTGCGGCTCCGTTCCCGTGATTATGGTTGACAGCAATCGAATACCTGTTCGATAGTGGACAGGTGGGAGTGGAGGTCGCGCACGTCATCGAGCTTGCTTCGATGCGCCACCGGGATGACGTGCTGGCGGGGGAGGGCGTACTGCCGGTGCTTCCGGCGCTGCGGGGGTTGCTACCTGGAGGCGGGCTGCAGCGCGGGTCGGTGGTGACATCGGAGGACTTCGGGTTGCTGTCGCTGGCCTTGGTGGCCGGAGCAGTGGCCGACGGAGCGTGGTGCGCAGTGGTCGGCGTGCCGGACATCGGGATGCGGGCGGCGGCTGAGGCGGGCGTGGATCCAGACCGGGTCTTGCTGGTCGCCGACCCCGGCCCGCGCTGGCCGCAAGTGGTGGCGTCCCTGCTCGACGGCTTCGACATCGTGCTGCTATGCCCGCCCGACCAGCCGTCGGCTCAGCTCCGGCGCAAGCTCGAAGCCGCAGCTCGCCGGTACGGCAGCGTGCTCGTGGTCGCCGGGGACTGGCCGGGAGCGCAGTCCCGGCTACTGATGGCGCATGCGGAGTGGGCTGGGATCGGCGCCGGGTACGGGCGACTTCGCGCGCGCCGGGCGCAGGTTGTGGTCACCGGTCGCGGCGCCGGCGAGCGGCCACGTTCGGCGTGGTTGTGGCTGCCGGGCGCGGATGGCGCGGTCACGGTGGCTACCGGCGATCGGTTCGTCGCTGCTGCCGATGACCTGGACGGTGGGAGGCTGGTGAGCAGCGGGTGAGGGTGCTTGTGGCGCGCTGCCCCGACCTGCTGGCCGACGCCGCTGCTCGGGACTTCGAGCCGGTGGTTGCCCTCGTCGAGGAATTCTGCCCGCACGTGGAGGTGCTGCGGCCGGGGATCTGTGCCATCCCGGCGCGCGGCCCGGCGCGCTACTTCGGTGGCGAGACCGAGCTGGCCGCGCGACTCGCCGCGGCGGTGAGCCGGGGTGGTTCCGACTGCCGGGTGGGGGTCGCCGATGGCCTGTTCGCGGCCGGTCTGGCGGCCTGCACTGGCCCGAGCGGAGTAGTCGTTCCGCCGGGAGAGACGCCGGCGTTCCTGGCCAGGTTCCCGGTGGGGGTACTAGGGACGCCCGAGCTGTGCGAGCTGTTGCCTCGGCTAGGTATCGAGACGCTGGGGCAGCTGGCCGAGCTGCCGCCGGCGGAAGCGGTCAGCAGGTTCGGACCGCCTGGAGAGCTGGCGAGCCGGCTGGCGCGCGGGCTTGACCCGCGTCCGCTGATCCCGCGTCCACCAGCGGCTGACCTATCGGTGGCTATGGAGTTCGATCCGCCTGCCGGGCAGTCCGAGCCGGTGATCTTCGTGGCAAAGACGCTGGCCGAGCAGATGCATGACCGGCTGGCCGCCGCCGGGTTCGGCTGCGTCCGGGTCCGCGTGGAGGTGCACTACTCGGGCGGTGCACTACTCAGCCGGCTGTGGCGGCACGACGGGTTGCTGTCGGCGCTCGCAGTGGCCGAGCGCGTCCGGTGGCAGCTCGATGCTAGGCCGAGCGGTCGGTCTGGTATCCAATCCGGCACCCAGTCGGGCGGCCAGTCGGCCAGCCGGTCGAGCGACCAGTCGGCCGACCAAGCACCGGGCCCGGTCGGTGACGACGGTGAGCTGGGCGGCATCACCCTGTTGCGGCTGGTTCCCGACCAGCTGGTGCGCGCCACTGGGCGACAGCTGGCGCTCTGGGGTGACGCGGTCGTAAGCGATCGAGTGGCCCGGGCCGCCATCCGGGTGCAGGCGATGCTCGGCCATGAGCGCGTGGCCCGGCCGGTGCAAGCCGGCGGCCGTCGACCCGTCGAGCAGGTGCTGCTCGTGCCGTTCGGTGACGTGGCGGCGCCGCAGCGCGTGGCGGATCGCCCCTGGCCTGGACAGATCCCGGCTCCGTCGCCCGCAATCGTGTACCCCGTGCCACGGTCGGCCAGCGTCACCGACTCCATCGGCGAGGTGGTGTCGGTCGGCGGGCGGGCCACCCTGTCCGCGGCGCCGGCCCAGCTGTCGGTTGAGGGGGATTCCGCTCGATCGGTCACCGCGTGGGCTGGGCCGTGGCCAGTCACACAGCGCTGGTGGGACCCGCCGCAGGCTTGCCGCCAGGCCAGGTTCCAGTTCGTCACCGACGACGGCCATGCCTGGCTGGCAGTGCTGCAGGATGGCCGCTGGCAGATCGAGGCCCGCTACGACTGACCGGCGTTGACATCAATGGACGCGGTCGATGCCACTGTTGGCGGCCCACGTGACGGCTGGCGGCCGACGTGGCGGCTGCCGGCCGACGTGACGGGCTGGCGTCGACGACGCCGCCAGGCCCGGGCTGGGCGGCTACCCTGGTCGGGCTCGACCCGGCTGGCGGGAACGAGCGGGGAATGCGGAGATCACCATGTCAGACCCGTTCAGCCAGGCAGCCTGGGATGAGCGTTACCGGTCGCGTTCTTCGCTGTGGAGCGGCAAACCCAATCCGCATTTGGTGTCGGAGACCGAAGGCCTAAGGGCGGGAAGCGCCCTTGAAGCCGGAGCGGGCGAAGGCGCGGACGCCATCTGGCTAGCGGATCGCGGATGGCGGGTCACTGCCGTCGACCTGTCCGGCGTTGCCCTCGAACGGGCAGCCGCGCATGCGGCCAACCGCGGCGCAGGGATCGCCGATCGCATCGAGTGGCGGCGCGAAGATCTGACGTCCTGGGACCCCGCCGCAGAAAGCTATGACCTGGTGTCAGTTCATTACTTGCACCTGCCGACGGCAATGCGGGCGGACGTATTCGGTCGGCTGGCCGCAGCCGTCGCGCCTGGCGGCACGCTGCTGATCGTCGGGCACCACCCGAGCGACCTGGAGACGACGATGCCGCGACCGCCCATGCCCGAGCTGTTCTATACCGGGGACGACATCGCCGGCCTCCTCGACGCGGGGGACTGGGACATCGTTACCAATGACGCACCGGGCCGAGTCGCCACCGACCCAGACGGGAACCCGGTCACGATCCACGACACTGTCTTCCGGGCCTTTCGCCGGAAAGCGAGTAAACGCGCTGGTCACGATTAGCCTCGAGTAGACCCGGCGGGTAGGCCCGGCGGTGCGGGTAGGCCCGGCAGCGTGCTTGCTGCCGGTGGTTGCCATGATGCGGCCGAAGTTGCGCGACATTGTCGTGGGCTGCGATTGGCTGACCCCGGGAGGTGACGCAGCGGTGCGCCAGGCAGCCGATCAGCGCGCGGCATCCAGACCGAACCAGGACCTGCCACAGCCACGCCCCACCCGCCGCCGCCTGACCGCGCGACGCGCCCAAATGACCGTCAACCAGGCGCTACCCGAACTGGTCCGGGTGCGGCGCGCTGTTACGCAGCCGGGAGCCGCTGAACTCCACCGTTGAAGTCGCTACGCGCCGCCAGAACGGCCAGATAGATGGGGTTATCCGAAGCTCAATGCAGGCGGCGGCATGCTTGGCCACCAGGTCATCAAGAACAACCTGCTCTATGGCGTCCACCGGCTCGTCGGCAACCCAATAGCCGCCAACCTCATGCGGCCGGAACGCCTCGCACGGCAGACGATAGGCGTACATAACGCAATCCTGCATGCGCCTCAGCCAGCCGCTTTCCATGACATGGACCCGGCTCGCCGCGCTTTGGCCGAAGAACCCTTCACGATCCTCCGCCGTCGTGCTCGACACCGGCCAGATGCATCCCCGTGGACAGTCCCTCGGGAACCAGAACATCGGCGCATGGCGTGTGTCAACCGCCCACACCATCGGCCGTTCCGCATAGTGGCTAGCACGCCTTCGTGGCAGGAAACGGCCCAGAGAAGGGTCCTCGCTTAAGTGCCAGACCGCGAACGATCCCTCCCCGTCATAGGGCGGCGCTGGCTCACGAGCGAGCAGATGCACCGGGTAGTCGGTGTCCATGATTCGCAGTCTGCCACGCCGCGCCCATCGCCCTACTCCGCCACAAGCCCGGAGCTCCCGGTCGAGACAATGCAGTGCCCGGCTGTCACATGTTGCATGACACCGCCAGCGTTCGGTCCCAGAGGCGCTGGGCTTAGGCGCAGTGACATTCGACGGGTCGTGCGCGTCAGATGGGTCCACTAAGAATGTCGCCTGATGACCGTCCTGCCACGTAATAATGTGCATTGTGCCGGAAGAGTTGCACCGCGCCAAGCGCCGTCGAGCACGGCACGAGCTACAAATCCCGTTCCGCGTCCGGCTAGCCACCTCGTGGCCCTCCTGGCTATGGGGGACAGCCTGGTTCGCCCTCTCGCTCGTCGCATTTGTCGTCGGCTTTGGCCTTACGGGCGACCCCGGAACAGACCATCCCCCGCTGCTCTTCGGCTCGCACTACCTCACCCGACTGCAGGAACCCGGCATGGGTGCCGCGTTTGTTGGCCTCGGGGCCATGTTCCTAGTGGGTGTCACTGGTGTGCTGGTGACTAGGTTGTTCAGAGGGCGGAGAAGTCGCGGTAGCCCGGAGCTCTGGTCTTCCGGGGATCATTCGGCCAGGCAGGTAGCTCGCCGCAGCTGGCGGACGTACCTGGGCCTCGTCGGGCTAATCGCCTTCGGTCTGTTG
Organism: Streptosporangiaceae bacterium; assembly: GCA_030041275.1. Lineage (GTDB taxonomy): Bacteria > Actinomycetota > Actinomycetes > Streptosporangiales > Streptosporangiaceae > JAJYUU01. The sequence continues at coordinate 12,790 of JASHOE010000035.1, read as the reverse complement.
CTGCGGCACTTCTATGGCTGACTGGTGTCCGAGCAGCGAGGACGAGCCAATGCCCGGGCGGGTTCGGCCGGGATTGGGTCGCATTGACCTAAATCTCGGCCCGTCGGCAAACAATCGCCACCAGCCCAGACCGAACCAGGACCTACCACAGCCACGCCCCACCGGGCGCCGCAGCCTGACGTGGCCGGCCCGGCTCGACTCTCGGGCCGCTGGTTCCCACGCGATGATCAAAGAACGCTGAGAGTAGGCATGCCCACGTGATCCATTACGTCGACGATCTGAGCCATGTCCGCGAGGACATGCTGCGTGGGTTCTTCGTCGGCTGGCCGCAGCGACCCTCGCCGCGTCAGCACCTTGCCGTGCTGCGAGGAAGCTACCGGTCGGTAGTGGCCATCGACGATGGGGCCGAGCGGGTCGTGGGCTTTGTGAACATGCTCAGTGACGGCGTACTCACCGCTTTCGTCCCATGGCTGGAAGTCCTGCCCGAATACCAAGGCCGGGGCATAGGCGGCGAGCTGATGCGCCGCGTCCTGGAAGGCACTGAACGGTTCTACTCCGTCGATCTCGTCTGTGACGCAGAACTTGTCCCCTACTACGCACGCCTCGGCATGCGGGCGGCATCCAGCGCCCTACTGCGCCATCCGGCCGCGCTGGAAGGGTGACTTAAAACTCGTCCCGTTGTCACAACAACAGCCAGCAGCCCCGACCGAAGCAGGGCGTATCACAGCCACGTCCCACTGGCGCCGCCTGAGCGCGCGCGGATCCTGTCATGCAGCTAGACCGGGAGGTTCGCCGACCGCCGCTTTGAGAAGCTACTCCTGCCCGCATAGCGCAGGCATCGCGCGGATCTGGAGGATGGTCCAGTGACTGACGCACTCAAAAGATGGGACACTGACGACCGCTTCACCGGCGTGGCCGACGCCAGCGAGTTCGCACCAGCCGTAGAGGAGCTCGCCGCCCTGGCGCGTCGCCCGCGTCGGGTCGCCGAAGATCCCGAACTCCACCTGGCGCGCCGAACTCCGGTGGCTAGCGTGGGCGCTGCTCGGGACCATCGCCGAGCCCGCCGCCAGCGTGCGAGAGCACCGTAACGACGAGGCAGCGGTCTTCGAGGTCGTCACGGGCATCCCTGACAACGCCGGGCCGTTCGCCAGCCACGGCCACCGTCCGGCTCACTATCACGCCAGCCGCTGCTGTCTCGGAGACTAAACAGCCCGTGCTTGGCACAACAGCCGCCATCAACCCCGACCGCACACGCACATCCCATAGGCAGGCACCACCACCGCCGCGTGGCCTGGGCCAAACCTTGGCTGCACCGCCAGACAGAAGCGGGGAGCGGTCGTGCCAGTGGCGATTCCGTTAAGTGGCGAGCGGCAGGGTCGCTTGCATCCTGATGCTTTCCGAGCGCGTGCGGAAGCCCAGATGCGTGTTCAGCGCGCGCATGTCGTCGTTGCCGCGCTGGGTCCACGTGTAGACCTCACTAAAGCCGTTCGCCGCAGCCCACGCCAGCGAGGTGCGCTTGAGCGCGGCCGCGACCCCTCGTCGGCGCCAGTCGCGGCGTACCGCGGTCAGCGCGTGCTCAGCACGGCGGGGCTCGTCCGGATCGGGCATGAGGCCGGCGCAGCCGATGACCTCACCGTCCGCGACGGCGACGAACATTGCATTCGGATCGGTGATCCAGTCTCGTTGCCATTCGTCCGCTGTGACATCCAGAACCGCGACGGTGGCCATGTCCTGGAAAGCTTGCGCGCCGACGACGCCATAGGCGGCAAGCCACAGCTCGGGCCTGGCGCTCACGGGGAGGATAGTGACGCCGGGCGGAGCTTGCGGTTCCGGCTCGTCACCGATCGCTCGCACCTGCTCAACCTCACGGTCTACCTCACGAAAGCCGTGCCGCTCGGCAAAGCGCGCGGAGCCAGCGTCAACAGCGTTGGCACCTGCGATCAAGAAGCCCATCGCGGTCGCGTCCTGGGCTAGGACCCGCAGAATCTCTGATCCGACGCCTTGCCTCCGACAGGCGGGCAAGACCCGAGGTGCAACCGCCGCTTGGCCGGTCAGGTTGGACTTTCCGACAAAGCCCGAGCCAGCGACCGCGCCGTTGAGCTCAGCTAGGACGTATTGGTGGTGCGGCCCGGCCTGTATCTGGAGCTCCTCGATCGTAGGCGCCCGTTCGTCCGGCAGCACCGCCAAGCGCACCTCGCGCCAAGCGGCGTAATCCGCGTTCGACCTCACCGGCCGGATAGAGATTTCCACCCGCGAGAGCGTAATGAGCGCGACCCGGACTGCTCAACCGATTAGTCGGGCACCAGCCAGCAGCCACGGGCGACCGACGTAGCCCTGTTCGGAAGATCGTTTGGGTTCGGCCGGATTCGAACGGCGGTGACCCCGAGGTTGTGGCGTTGTCACGACATCCTGTGCGATCGCCTCGGCTACGGTCTCGCTCTGGTCGCTCCGAGGACGCTGCTGGCAGCACCAGCCAGCTGCCACCGACAGCGATTCGAGGACAGTCAACGCCGCCAAGGGCCGGTCCCCGGCGGGATTGCCGCTGTCCAGGCCCGCGATGAGGTACTGACAAATCGCCGATCGTGGAGCTAGCAGTGGGGTCAGCGTGGGTAGCCCAGGGGCTGGCGAGCGCAGGCAGACCGACGATGAGATCCTGAGGTTGTCCTATTCGGAGCCCCCCAAAAACCGCTGTATGAGGGAGGCATCCATGCCAGACGACCGGCACCGAGATAGCGACCAGGAGCGGACACAGGGCACTGGCCAGGGCGGCAGGGATCCGGTACAGGGCACTGGCCAGGGCGGCAGGGACCCGGTACAGGGCACTGGCCAGGGCGGCAGGGACCCGGTACAGGGCAGCGGCCAGGGTGGCAGGGACCCGGTACAGGGCAGCGCTCCGAGGCAACGCGGTTCCGCCCAGGGCACGGCGACCCTAAGCCGCGAAGAGCCGGTGCGAACGGGGCCGCCACGCCCGGAGCACGGGGAATCTCGCCGGAGCATGCTGCCGATCCTTCTGGGCTTGCTCGGCGTGCTAGCGCTGGGCGGCCTGATAGCTGGCCTGGTCGTATCTCACAATCCGAGTACGCCAACGGCAGCGGCGCCGACCACAACTACGCGTACGCTGTCGACCTTCACGTCGCGGGGCGACAATAGCGCGGCGTCGTTCACGACCCCGTCGACCCCGATGACTGCCCATTACAGCTACGCCTGTCCGGCCGGGACGACGGGACATTTCGTCGCCCGGTTCGAAACCGCGGCAGGATCTGCCATCAGGAACATCGTCAGTTCTAGCGCTTTGAGCGGCAGTGGCTCCACGACTGTTACCGCGCCACCGCCACCTGTCGGGACTCCGTACCATGTGGCCGTCTCGGCCCCGTCGGGAGGCTGCACTTACCACATCGTCACGACCACTACGTAGCGGCCGAGTGCGGGTGCGAGGCGTGGTGCGCGGGCTTCGGCCTCTGGCCACGCCTCAGCCCGTGACGCTCATTCGTCAGGCGAACCCGACAAGTGGTGCAGGATCGCCTCGGTGACGAGCTGCGGCGCACGCATCGTCGGGTAGTGATCGACACCGGCGATGCGGATGAACTCGCAGCCGGGTATGCGCTCAGCGGCGGCCTCGTTGCTGGCGATCAGGCCTGGATCGTCGCGGTCACCCACCAGCAGCACGACCGGAATCCGAAGCTCGCATAGCCGCTCGAAGACTGGCTCTCCGCGCTGCTGAAAGCGCTCCTCGTTCTCCCAGGCGCGCATCGCGCTGCGCATGAGCTCGGTGACCTGCGGGTCATCGCCCGACCGGCCCCACTGCTCAAGGCTGAGCCGTACCAGGCCTTCTGTGTCACCGGCCGCTGCGGCCTCATCGAAACGGGCTTCCAGGGCCGCATCTTCCGGGTAGGCGTAGCCGGGAATACCAGGGCAGAGCAGCACGAGCGAGCGAACTCGGCCGGGATGGGCCACCGCGAGCTCGATAGCGGTGCCACCACCCATGCTGCAGCCGGCCACGTGTGCTTTCGCTATGCCGAAGTGGTCGAGCACGGTGAGCGCATCGCCCAGCAGCGTGTAGTTCTCAGTTGCCTCTGGAGACCGGTCGTAGCCGCGCACGTCATAGCGGATCGCCCGGCACGCGGCAGTGAGCGCTGGCCAGATGGGGTCCCACATTCTGGCGTCTGCGACGCCCTCGTGCAGCAACAGGAGTGCCGGTCCCTCTCCGCCGGAGTCCTCGGCCCAGATCTTGTCGGACCCAGCGGGCACCATGGTCTGCATGCCTTTGACGTTAGTGCTATTCGCGTCTCGGATCACTCCGATATCGCGGCGGGCTCAGTGACGGACCGCCGTCATGACTGCCCCGGCGTCGAGACAGCCGACGCGGCCGCTCTCACCGAACTGTTGCGGCGCAACGCCTGGTTCATGCGGGCGCTCACGCTGGTGGCAAGCAGCGGCCTACCGGACGCGTGGATCGGGGCGGGCGTGGTCCGTGACGTGGTGTGGGGTGAGCGATACGGCAGGTTCGAGCCCGCCGAGGTGAACGACATCGACGTCGCTTTCTTCGACCCGGACGATCTGGCTAGGGAGCGTGACGTGGCTGCCGACGAGGCGCTGCGTGCGCTCGCGGACTTGTCATGGGAGCCGACGAATCAGGCGGCGGTGCATACCTGGTACCACGAGTACTTCGGCGGGCCGCCGGTTGAGCCGTTCCGGTGCGTTCACGAGGCCGTCTCGACCTGGCCGGAAACCGCGACGTGCGTCGCGGTCACACTCTGCGCGGACGCCATCGAGGTCTGCGCGCCACACGGCCTTCCTGACCTGCTCAACGGGGTCTGGCGGGTAAATCCGGTGCGGGTGACGCCGGAGACGTCGTTCGCGCGCCTGGCAAGACAGCGCGTTAGCGCCCGGTGGCCGGGCGTGACGGTGGTGCCGCCAGCTGGCACGGTCCGCCGATGAAACGCTGGGCCGCCTACGTAGCCGGCTTCCGGCGACCGCGGCACCGGCTCCGGTCATGGCTCATCTAGGGTTAATAAAGGGAACGTCCGCCACGCCGACGAGGCCGTTTGGCCACGGCTCAGCTGGAGGGGTTCATGAGCAGCAGCAGCAACGCGGCAGCAGCAGGAACGATCGACGTCGGTGGCGATCTGACGGTGAACCGGCTGGGCTTCGGCGCTATGCGGATCACCGGCAGCGGCGTCTGGGGGCTGCCGCAGGACAGGGACAGGGCCAAGGCTGCCGTGCGTACGGCGGTCGATCTGGGCGTGAATTTCATCGACACGGCCGACTCCTACGGCCCGGAGGTCAGCGAGGAACTGATTGCTGAGACGCTGCACCCCTACCCGGACGACCTGGTGATCGCCACCAAGGGCGGCCTCGTCCGGCCAGGGCCCGGCCGGTGGGAGCCGGACGGTCGGCCGGAACATCTGCGCGAGGCGTGCGAGGGGAGCCTGCGCAGACTGAGGCTCGATCAGATCCCGCTGTACCAATTCCACCGGCCGGACTCGAGAGTCCCGATCGCCGACTCCATCGGCGCTCTGGTCGAACTGCGCGACGAGGGCAAGATCCGGCACATCGGCGTCTCGAACGTAACCGAGCAGCAGCTTCGCGAGATGCAGAGGCTTACGCCCGTGGTGTCGGTGCAGAACCGCTACAACCTCGGCGACCGGTCATCAGAGTCGATGGTCGACCTGTGCGACTCCGAGTCGCTCGTCTTCCTGCCGTGGGCGCCGCTGCAGAACATCGACAGGGTGCCCCCGGTGCTGAACGCCGCTCGTCGGCTCGGCGTAGAGCCGCGCGACGTCGCCATCGCGTGGCTGCTCGGCCGGTCATCGCAGATCCTGCCGATACCCGGCTCGGGCTCAGCCGAGCATGTCGCGGACAACGTGGCAGCCGCGTCGTTGGAGCTCACGCCGGACGAGTCGAACGCGATCCTGCAGCTAGCGCAGTAATTGACAGGTGTCGCCTGGGCTGCGGTGTGACGACGAGGAGTGCGGTCGCCTCGACGGCGCAGGTTTCCGCGCGCTAGTCGTCGGTGGCGCTCGCTAGGTGGCCGGGCCATCGCTCCGGTAGCGGGGGCAGCGCGTTGGCGCGCGCCACCTGCGAGTAGAACTCGGCGCTTGATTTCGGTATGCGGCGCTGGGTGCCGAAGTCGACGAAGACGATCCCGAAGCGCTTCTGGTAGCCCCAGCCCCACTCGAAGTTGTCCAGCAGGGACCAGACAAAATATCCGGCCAGCTTGACGCCGTCCTTGATTGCGCGGGCCGCCGCTTCCATGTGCTCGTGCAGGTACCTGACGCGCTCAGGGTCGTGCACCGCACCTTCCGGGTCGATGTAGTCCTCGGCGGCGCGACCGTTCTCGGTGATGTACAACGGGACGTCCGGCGCGTCCTTCGACAAGCGCACCAGCAGCTCGTACAACCCGTCGGGGTCGACAAGCCAGCCCATCGGCGTTACCTCGAGTCTGGCCGGACGGTACTCGACGACGCCGGGCACAGCGCATCTCGGCACCAACTCGTTGCGGCGCAGATCCCCGGGGTCGCCGGTCCGCAGGTAAACCGCGGCGTAGTAGTTGACGCCGATAAAATCGATCGGCTGGCTGATCGCCTCCATGTCTCCGGCGGCGACAAGCGCGGCGGGCGGGACCAGCGAGGCGGGCGCCTGGGCCGGATAGGAGCCGCGCAGGATCGGCTCGAGGTACATGCCATTCAGCTCGGCGTCGGTAATGGATCGCGCTTGCTCGAGGTTCGCCGTCCGGTCCTCGCCGAGCAACACGACCGGATGCAGGTCGAATGCCAGCCCGATCGGGGTGCCGCCGGGCAGGACATCGCGCAGTGCGCGCATCGCCAGGCCATGGCCAAGCAGCAGATGATGAGTGGCGGCTGCGGCGGCGGCGTCGTCGGCTATCCCCGGGGCGTGGTCGCCGGTGCGGTAGCCATGGCTCGAGACCACCTGCGGCTCGTTCAGTGTGATCCAGTGCGACACCTGATCGCCGAGCGCGCTACCGACCAGGGCGCAGTAGTCTGCGAAGCGCTTGGCGGTGTCGCGTGACACCCAGCCCCCGTCGTCCTGAAGCTCCTGCGGAAGATCCCAGTGATACAAGGTCGCCACGGCCGCGATGCCGCGCTCGCCTAGCGCGTCGAGCACCGAGCGGTAGTAATCAAGGCCCTTCTGGTTAGCCGCCCCGCGGCCACCAGGCTGCACGCGCGGCCATGAGATCGAGAAGCGGTAGGCGTTCAAGCCGAACGAGGCCAGCAGCGCGACGTCCTCCCGGTATCGGTGGTAGGAGTCGCAGGCGATGTCGCCGGTGTCGCCACCGCGGACATTGCCCGGCTGATGGCTGAAGGTGTCCCAGACCGATGGTCCTCTTCCGTCGGTCCGTACCGCTCCTTCGACCTGGTAAGCCGCGGTGGACGCTCCCCAGACGAAGCCTTCTGGGAAGGGGAAGGCTCCGTTAGGGCTGGACCCCGCTGTGGTCATCGGCTCCTCCTAGGCGGACGTCTCAAGCTGATATCAGCGCGCCGTGCGGCCTTGACGGGCCTTACAGCGAGTCTTAGTGTAAGCGCTTAGATCGGCCGATGTAAGCGCTTAGATCACTCGATCTGAACCCTTTTGGCCCCACTACATTGGGGATGGCGAGCAAATGGTCCGGAGCGTCGATCTTCATTGGCGGGCGGTGGCCGTGTGACCCCTGGCGGCGACGATCAGCCTGGTGCAGTCAGCCTGGAAGGGCTGGACTCGGTGCTCTCGGCGTCGCCCGAGCGCGAGGCTGAGGCTGGCCGGGCATCGACCGCGACGCTGTATGACGTCGCGCGGCTTGCGGGCGTATCAACGGCGACCGTTTCGCGCGTCGTGCACGGACAGGACCGGGTGCGTGCTGCCACCAGGGCGCGCGTACAGCAGGTCATCGAGCAACTCGGTTACGTGCCCGACGGTGCCGCGCAGAGCCTGTCGCGTCGCCGCAAGAACGTGATCGGGCTGGTGTGCGTCGAGCACGTCGGTCTCGCCCCGCGGCAGTACGACATCGAGAGCATGAGCTTGCTGTTCTACGACGAAGTGCTGCGGGGAGTCGAAGCGCGCCTTCGCGATCACGACCTGTCGCTACTGATCACGTACCTGCGGGAGGACAAGGACTTTGACTGGGTCACCGCGCCGGGCGGCCCGCTGACCTTCTTTCCCCGGCTGCTGTCGCTCTCCGGGAAGGTCGATGGGCTGCTGATCGGCGAGGGAATCGTGCCCACGCCCGTCCTCGCCCGGCTCGCTGAGCGATTGCCCGTCGTGGTCATTGCCGGTGATCCCGACGAGCGCGCAGCCGACGTGGTCACAGCCGACAACCGGGCGGGGGCCGCTGCCATCGTCACCCACCTGGTCGCCGATCACGGCAGGCGCCGGCTCTTTCATGTGGATGGTCCGCCCACCGCTCCGGACGCCAAACAGCGGCGGCTGGCCCTCGCGGATGTCCTGCGCGCGCATCCAGACGCACAGCTGATCGGCAGCTACGACGGGCTGTTCAGCGTGCAGAGCGGCGAGGATGCCGCGGCCGCGCTGCTAGCCAGCTGGGGGACCTCGCTGCCGGACGCGGTGGTCTGCGCAAACGATCAGATGGCCATTGGCGTGCTGCAGGCGCTCACGAGATCGGGCGTGCGTGTCCCCGAGGACGTAGCGGTCACCGGCTTTGACGACATCTTCGTGGGCGGCCTCGTCCAGCCTGGCCTCACGACGGTGCACCAGCCGATGCGGCTGCTCGGTGAGCAGGCGTGCGCGCGACTGCTGGAGCGGATTGCTGCGCCCAGCCTTCTGCCAGCGGTGCAGCTGCTGCCGACCGAGCTCGTGCTCCGCTCGAGCTGCGGCTGCCCGCGCGGGACCGCGACACGCCAGCTTGTTCAGCCGACCCACGTCGTCCGTCCGGCTGATGGCTCACCCACCCCCACGACCGATGGTCGCCGGGCTGCCGGCGCGCCCGTTTAGGAGGCGGCATGCCCTTCATCCTTCGGCGCCTGGCCTTCTACGTCGTCGCAGCCTGGGTGGCCATCACCCTCAACTTCTTCATCCCGCGGGCGATCCCGGGGAACGTCGTTGAGGCCATCATGTCCAAGTTCCCGGGGACCTTGCAGCCCTCAGCGCAGAAAGCGATCGAGGCCATGCTCGGCATTGGGCATCCGGGCTCGCTGCTGAGCCAGTACGGTCACTACCTCGTCGACATCGCCCATTTCAACTTCGGCACCTCCCTGGCGAATTACCCGGCGAAGGTGTCAACGCTGGTGGGCGCGGCGATCCCGTGGACTCTCACGCTGGTCGGCAGTGCCACGGTGATCGCCTTCTTCGTCGGCACCGCCCTCGGCATCGTGGCAGGCTGGCGGCACGGCGGATCGCTGGACCGCGCGCTGCCGGGGCTGATGTTCATTCAGGCGATCCCGTATTTCTTCCTCGCGCTCGTCCTGATTGAGGTGCTCGCCGTCAAACTGCACTGGTTCCCGATAGCGCAGGGTTACAACGGGGAAGTTCTGGTACCCGGCTGGGACTGGAGTTTCATCGCAAGCGCGATCGACCACTCGCTGCTGCCGGCTTTCACGATCGTCATCACCTCTATGGCCGGCTGGATGCTGCAGATGCGCAACGTCATGATCACCACGATCGGCGAGGACTACGTCCTTGCCGCGCAGGCGAAGGGCCTGCCGGACCGGCGGGTGGTGTTCACGTACGCCGCGCGCAACGCGCTGCTTCCGCAACTGCAGGGGTTCGGCCTGGCGATCGGTTTCGTCGTGTCCGGTGCACTGGTCATGGAGATCGTGTTCTCCTATCCCGGCATCGGGCTCCTGCTGCTCAACTCCGTGAGCTCCAACGACTACCCGGTCATGCAGGCCTGCTTCCTGCTCATCACCTTCGCCGTGCTGCTGGCGAACCTGATCATCGACCTCGTGCTGGTGTTCGTCGATCCCAGGGTGCGCGCAAGGGAGGCGACGTCATGACGGCGGTGCCGATGGCCAAGCCGGCCGTACTGCTACCCGCGGATCAGCCGATCGGGCGCTGGCGTCGGCTGCCGACCAAGGCCAAGGTCGGAGTGGTGCTGCTTGGAATCTTCGTCATCATCGCGATTGTCGGCCCGTTTGTTGCCCCCTACAGCCCTGGGTACCAGAACCCGTCGCCCGCGCTGTCCATGCAAGCGCCCAGCGCGGCACACCTGCTCGGTACTACCCAGAGCGGCCAGGATGTGCTGTCGCAGTTGCTCACCGGGATCGGCCTGACCTTGGTGCTCGCGATCGTCGTCGGCGCCGTGGCTACCGCGCTATCGATCATCGTTGGCGTGTCAGCTGCGTACCTCGGCGGCGCGTGGGACGAGGTGCTGATGCTGATCGCCAACGTGGTGCTGGTCCTTCCCGCGCTGCCGTTGCTCATCATCCTGCTCGGCTACGAGCCGCGGCAGGGCTTGCTGGCCACGGGCGTCGTGCTGACCGCGCTCAACTGGCCGTGGGGGGCAAGGCTGATTCGCGCCCAGACCCTGGCGATCACTAACCGCGACTTTGTCGCGGCAGCCCGCGAGACCGGCGAGCGGACGTGGCGGATCCTCTTTTCGGAGATCGTGCCGAACGAGATCAGCCTGATCGCGGCGAGCTTTGTGAACACCGTGCTGTTCGCGATCGGCGCGTCGGTGGCCCTGGCCTTTATCGGCGTCGCCGACCTGAACAGCTTTAGCCTCGGCACGATGCTCTACTGGGCGCAGAGCCAGGAGGCCATGACGCAGGGCGCGTGGTGGTGGTGGGCGCCACCTGGCATCGCCGTTGCCCTGATGGGAACCGCGCTGGTACTGCTGAACTTCGGCATCGATGAGCTCGGCAACCCGCGCCTGCGCGCGGCTACGGGCCTGAGCAAGGTAGCTGGGCACCGGCTCTTCCCGGCGGACCCGACACCCGTGCTGCACGCAGCACCACAGCAGCGCGGTCCGCTCGCCCGGGTGCTGCATTCGTTCTCCCGCAGTTCGCTGCTTGACGACCCCGGATCGAATGGCCGGCTCTCCCGGCAGGTCAGCACGGCTGCCAAGAATGGACAGCGCAAGTGACCGCGGGCGGCGCCCCGCCAGCCGGGGACGAATACGGCGGCCCGATCCAGCCGCGATCACGTGGCGAGGCCGTACTCGAGATCAGCGACCTGTCCGTGGTTTACCGCACCCCAGCGGGCGACGTGCGCGCCGTCAACCGCGTCAGCCTGGACCTCCATGCAGGCGAGGTAGTCGGCTTGGTCGGCGAGAGCGGGTCAGGCAAGTCCACACTGGTCTACGGCGCGTGCCGCCTGCTGCGCGCGCCCGCGCTGATCACTGGGGGCGCCGTCCGGTATCACGGTCGCCGCCTGCCCCGTCCTGCCAACATCCTGGAGCTCAGCCTGGATCAGCTGACCAGCCTGCGATGGCGGGAGATCGCCATCGTGTTCCAGAGTGCCATGAACGCGCTGAACCCAGTGCTGAACGTCCGGGACCAGATGCTGGACGTCATTCACGCTCATCTGCACATGAGCCGGGATGAGGCGATGGACAAGGTCGGCTCGCTGCTCGATCTCGTCGGCATCCCGCGGTCTCGGTCGCGCAGCTATCCGCACGAGCTATCTGGCGGCATGCGGCAGCGAGTGATGATCGCGATGGCGCTGGCCACCGAGCCGGAGGTCGTCATCATGGACGAACCGACGACTGCGCTCGACGTCGTGGTTCAGCGCGACATCCTGGCTCAGATCGCGGAGCTGAGAGAGCGCCTCGGGTTCTCGATTCTGTTCATCACCCACGACCTGTCGTTGCTGCTCGAGTTCGCCGACCGGATCGCAGTCATGTACGCGGGTCGGCTGCTGGAGATCGCCACGGCCGCCGAGATCCACCACGAGCCCGCGCACCCGTACACGATGGGCCTGCTGAACTCTTTCCCATCCCTGCACGGCCCGCGGCGTGATCTGGCCGGGATTCCCGGCTCGCCACCCGACTTGCTCAACCCCGCGCCAGGGTGCCCGTTCATACCGCGCTGCGGCTTCAGCAGGTCGGCGTGCGCCGAAGTGGACATGAGCCTTGAGCCCGTCGCCTCGTCGCCGGATCCGGGGCACGTCACCGCTTGCCCGTACGTGCTGCCCGGCGCCCCGCTGCCGGCCGGGGCCGCGAGTCTCGCGGCGGTAGCCGAGCCGGGCACCGAGGAGGTGGCGCAGTGACCGATGTGACTGGTGCCGGGGTGGGGTCGAGCGTTGACGTGGTCTCCGCGGCCGCCGATCGCGGGTCGCTCGCCATAGAGGCGATCTCGGTCAGCAAGGACTTCAAGATCGGCCGGCACAACATCCTGCACGCAGTTCGGGACGTTTCCTTCAACCTCTATCGCGGCGCCGTGGTAGCCCTGGTTGGCGAGAGCGGATCTGGCAAGACGACTGTCGCCAGGCTGCTGGCCGGGCAGGAACGGCTCACGGCCGGGACGATCCGGCTGGAGGGCAAGCCGGTCGACGTCTCGAGCCGCGCCGCGTTCCGGCGATACAAGACTGAGGTCCAGCTTGTATTCCAGGATCCATTCTCGTCGCTGAACCCCGTGCACACCGTGAGCCATCACCTCGAGCGACCGGTCAGGCTGCATCAGGGCAAGGAGTCGAAGGAGCAGGTGGCCGCGGAGGTCGCTGCCCTGCTCGAGCAGGTGAGGCTCATCCCGGCCCAGCAGTTCCTCGGCAAGTATCCGTATGAGCTGTCGGGAGGTCAGCGGCAGCGGGTCTCCTTCGCTCGCGCCCTCGCGGCCAGGCCGAGTGTGCTGCTGGCGGACGAGCCGGTGTCGATGCTGGATGTCTCGATCCGGCTGGAGAT
>JASHOE010000223.1 GCA_030041275.1 Streptosporangiaceae bacterium | reverse complement strand
TGGAACACCGCCGCCTCCGCCGCAGACCTCGGCGAGGCCATCAAGTCCCGCATGCCGACCCTGGTCAAGGGCGCGGGCTTCATCGGCGAGGGCGCCAACCAGCCCCTCTCCGACTACGGCACCATCATGACCAAGTCCGCCCAGGCGGCCATGGACATCCGCGCGACGACCATGGCCGGCTTCAAGTCCAAGGCCGCCACCGTGGCGTCCCTGAACCAGGGCTGGCTCGACCAGTTCGGCGCGTTCAAGACCGCGCTGCTCCAGATGTCCCCGAAGGACTACGTGGACCAGCTCGTCTCCCTGCTCCCGCAGGGCGGCGAGGCGATCAAGTCCTTCGCGGCCAAGTCGTTCACTGCAGGCAACCTGGGGATCGGGTCAGTTTACGGCCTGACCCCGTTCAATCTCTTGGCGCCTTAATCCAGCTAGGGCCTTCGTACCGCGAGGTACGTCGAAAAACCCCTCTGTTCGGTGAAACTCCTACGCGTGATTCAGGATTGCTGTATCCTGTTTAACGGACTGAGGACAACGCCGATGCTGACCGGCTCGTGGCCGGTCTGCGGTAGAGACTGTATGAGGGGTATCTGATGGACTGGAGCAATCTCAAGGCGGACTACGAGCGGCTTGGCTCGTACTCGGCTGTCGCCACTGCGTACGGCGTCAGCAAGGGCTACGTCGCCCAGGAAGCGAAGCGGCAGGGGATCAACCCAAAGCCCGAAGGCCGGTCATTAGCGATCGACTGGAGCGGGCTCCCTGCCCTCTATCAGGGCGGTATGACCTACGACCAGCTGGCAGCCCACTACCAGTGCAGCGTGCATGCGATCCAGAACGCGATGAAGCGCCTGGACGTGACGCCGCGACCAACGGGCCTGCCAGAGGGCTACGAGTGGACCGAGGAGCGCAGGATCGCCCACCGGGCGGCTACCTCAACTCCGGAGTTCGCAGCCAAGAGCCGCGAGAACTTGCTGAAGCGCCTCCCGTCGATGCGGGGACCTTCAGCTAACTCGCCCCTTGAGAAACTGCTTCAGGCAGCACTCCTGAAAGTCGGCATCAGCTTCTCGACGCAGCGCGTCCTGCTGGGCCGGTACTGCGTGGACATCCTTGTTCAGCAAGCACCCGTGATCCTCGAGGCGGACGGCTCGCTGCACCACCTGCGGAAGATGCAGGACTCGCAGCGTGACGCGGATCTCACTGCGGCTGGTTACCGGGTCTTCCGGTTCACCGGATCGCAGATCAACCAGGGCGCGGACGTTTGCACTGCCAGCGTCATCGAGGCGTGCGGCCTTGTGCCCGACACTGACCCGGTGGCGGACATCCGCACCGGCATGATGGGACCCGAGAACCCCAACTGGCGCGGCGGTCCCGTCACCGTGACATGCGAGCAGTGCGGCGAGCAGACCACTCGCAACGCTGCGCGCCTGGCTCAGAAGAAGCGATTCTGCGACTCAAAGTGCTACGGAACATGGCTGAGGGAACACCCCGAAGCCAGCAACCGCAGGCTCAAGATGGACTTCACCGATTTGCCGGCGCTCTGCGCGACCGGCATGAGCGTGCCCGGCCTAGCCACCCACTTCGGATGCAGTACCAACACCATCATCCGGGTGAGGGCGCAGATGGGTGTGCCCCGGCGCAAGTCCCGAGCGGCTGCCGCTCCGCCAGATCGGTCAGATAGTGACACAGTCCGAGCCGTGCAGTAATGCACGGAGCTGCCCGGAAACGAGGCAGCCCGGCCCGGCGGGGGCCGAGTAACAAAACTGAGCAGGCTCATCTACCCCGTCTATACCGTTTACCGCAACAAGTTCCCGAGGCCGCCCGGCATGGGCGCCTCCCTCATCGAGCGCCTGGCGACCGGCATCTCCGGTTCCCAGACCGGCGGCCAGGGCGTCCTGGACGTCTCCCTGTCTGAGCTCGTCACCCAGGGCGGTTCGTTCGGCCAGTGGCCGCTGAACCTGCCCCCGGCCGGGTCTCAGACCTTCGTGACGCTCAACGTGCCGTACAGGTTCCTGGGTGTCACCGAGCAGCTCTCGTGGCTGGCGCAGTTCGCCGGCCAGGGCTACGAGGACATCTCAGCTCTCGCCAACCTCATCATGCTCCAGGAAATGATGCTCGGCGAAGAGTACATGGACATCGCCGGCTCGGCGCAGAACCTGTCGACCCCGGCAGCGCCGACCGTTTTCGTCCGCTCGGCGCAGTCCAACGAGACCGCGCTCAACACCGGCATCACGGCGATCTACGTCGCCGCGGTGAACTACTACGGCACCACGGCCATCTCGGGCAGCGCATCGGTCACGGTGGGCTCCGGCCAGGTCGTGGACGTCACCATCTCGCCCGTCACGGGTGCCATGCAGTACCAGATCTGGGGCTCGGCCTCCGGGTCGTACTACCTGCTGGCGACCTGCGGCGGCGTGAAGTACACGCTGCAGAACACCACCCTGCCGGCCGCGAGCACGCAGCCGACCTCCGACTCGGGCACGGGCAAGCCGACCCGCTACGAGGGCGTCATCCCGGTGATCTCCGGGCTGTCCCAGTCCGGCGACGTCTACCCGTCCGGATGGCAGGGCGGCTACTACAACAACGCCGTCGGCACCCACCTGTCGTACTCCGCGGTCTACACGGTGTGCGAGCAGCTGTGGGACGGGAACGGCTCGATCAGCCCCGGCGCGTTCAAGGGCGACCCGGCGGAGATCGTCTCCTCGGGCACCGACCTGGCGAACCTGTCGCAGGACGTGATCAGCCAGGGCACCGGCACGAACTACCAGCTGTTCATCCAGCAGAACCAGGTGAACGGCGTCACCATCGGCAATGCGGTGTCCGCGTTCGCCAACCCTGTCACCCACTCGACGATGAAGACCGTCGTTCACCCGTTCTACCTGCAGGGGAACGCGACCTTCCTGTCCTACCAGCTCCCGCAGTCGTGGACGAACGTCGCGAACGCGTGGGAGTTTAGTACACCTCAGGACTATGTTAGCATTTCGGGTATTTCGGACATAATCCGGGATGC
>JASHOE010000222.1 GCA_030041275.1 Streptosporangiaceae bacterium | reverse complement strand
CGGTTGTCGCGCTCGCCGCGCTGGCCGTGAGCGCCCGGTGGCTGGTCCGCTGACCGCGACGCGGCCGTCCCGCCTGACATTCCGTCGGGCTGCGTCGTCGTTGTGGTGAGAGGGCAAGGAGGAACCATGACCGACTTTCAGGCCGTGGCTGACCGGGTCGAGATCGAGGCGCTGCGCGGCGAGTTCACCGACGCGGTGATGATGCGCGACTACGACCGCGCCGCGTCCCTGTTCACGCCGGGCGGCGCGCTGCGGATGCCGAACGTCCCGGTTGAGCTCGAAGGGCCGGAGCAGATCCGCGCGTGGGGCGCCCGGGTGCCGGAGTTCGTCGAATTCCTGGTGCAGACGACGCACCCGGGCGTGATCCAGCTGGACGGCGATACCGCGTCCGGCCGCGCCTACATGCAGGAGGTCCTGCGCACCCGCGACGGCCACGCGGAGGTGAACTACGCGATCTATCACGACCGCTACCGGCGCACCGCCGGCGGCTGGAAGTTCACCGAGCGCGTCTATGAGATCCGGTACGTGGACACGTCCCCGCTGGCGGGGTCGCCGCCGCGTCCATCCGGAGCCGCCGGCTAGAGCCCGCGGCCGGTAGCGCCGAAAAGCGCAAGTGTCAATCTATTTTCGTGTTCAGAAAAGTTGCGGGACACGAAAGTTCGAGTATGCTGACTGCGTGAGTGCGGAACCGCTGACGTCAGCCTCAGCCGAGCAGCTTGGCCGGCCGCAGCCGTTTCCGCGTCCGGGGTCGCCATCCAGCCTGCGCGAGCGCAAGAAGGTCGCGACCCGGCAGGCGCTGGGGCAAGCGGCGATGCGGCTGGCCGTCGAGCGTGGCCTGGACAAGGTGCTCGTCGAGGACATCGCCGACGCGGCCGGGGTGTCGGCGCGGACGTTCAACAACTACTTCGCCAGCAAGTACGAGGCGATCTGCGCGCTCCAGCAGGCCCGGGCTCTGCACATCGGCGACGAGCTGCGCGCCCGGCCGCCCGGCGAGCCGCTCTGGGAATCGGTGACGCAGGCCGTGCTTTCTCAGTTCGGCGCGTCGGACCGGGCGCCGGACAAGGAGTGGATCGCCGGCATCCGCCTGGTCGTCACCACGCCCGCGCTCGTCGGCGAGTACCTCAAGGTGCAGCGCATGGCGCAGTATCACCTGGCCGAAGTGATCGCCGAGCGCCTCGGGACCTC
Source organism: Streptosporangiaceae bacterium (assembly GCA_030041275.1). Classification (GTDB taxonomy): domain Bacteria; phylum Actinomycetota; class Actinomycetes; order Streptosporangiales; family Streptosporangiaceae; genus JAJYUU01. The sequence goes on along the minus strand of JASHOE010000222.1, from coordinate 2,008 downwards.
ACTGGAGACCGACATGTTCCCGCGGATCATGGCCGGCGCTGCCTCGGCTGCCATGCAGGCCGCGATGGAACGCTGGCTGCACTCCGATCCGCCGGTGCCGCTCGCACCCCTGATGCGCCAGTCGTTCCGGCAGTTCGCCGCGGGGATGCGCTCAGTTCTTCCGCCGGCCGAAGCGGCCGATTCCGGCTAGGCATCGGCGGTCCGTCGAGCCCGTTTCCGTTACTGAAGAATTCCAGCCCCTGAGAGAGTCCTGTGCTGATCCGCCTGCTGCGCACCTACCTGCGTCAGTACCGCAAGCCGCTCGTGTTCGTGCTGCTCCTGCAGCTCGCGCAGACACTGGCGACGCTGTACCTGCCGACGCTCAACGCCGACATCATCGACAAGGGCGTGATCACCCATAACACGCACTACATCATCAAGACCGGCAGCTTCATGCTCGGCATCACGGTGGTGCAGATCTTCTGCGCGGTCGGGGCGGTGTACTTCGGCGCCAAGGTCGCGATGGCCCTGGGCCGCGACGTCCGGCATGGGATCTTCAGCCGGGTGCTGATGTTCTCCGACCGTGAGGTCAACCATCTCGGTACGCCATCGCTGATCACCCGCACGACCAACGACGTGCAGCAGGTTCAGATGCTCGCGATCATGACGTTCACCCTGCTGCTGTCCGCTCCGATCATGTGCATCGGCGGGATCATCCTGGCGCTGAACCAGGACGTGCCGCTCTCGTCCCTGCTGCTGGTGGCGGTACCGCTGCTTGGCGTCATCGTGACGCTGATCATTTCCCGGATGCGGCCGCTGTTCCGGCAGATGCAGGAGCGGCTGGACAACATCAACCGGGTGCTGCGCGAGCAGATCACCGGCGTGCGGGTCATCCGGGCGTTCGTCCGCGATCCGCAGGAGCGGGAGCGGTTCCGCACCGCCAGCACACAGCTGTTCGACGTCTCGCTCGGGGCCGGCAAGCTGATGGCGCTGATGTTCCCCTCGGTCATGCTGGTGCTGAACCTGTCCACCACCGCCGTCGTGTGGTTCGGCGGGCACCTCATCGCCGACGGGTCGATGCAGATCGGCTCGCTGACCGCGTTCATCACCTACCTGGCGCAGATCCTCATGTCGGTGATGATGGCGACGTTCATGTTCATGCTGGTGCCGCGCGCCGAGGTCAGCGCCGAGCGGATCATGGAGGTCATCGACACGGAGCCGGCGCTGGCCCCTCCGGTGTCTCCGCTGCCCGCGGGGGACGAGCCCGGCCGGCTGGAGCTCCGCGACGTCGGGTTCCGGTATCCCGGCGCCGAGCAGCCGGTGCTGCACGACATCAGCTTCACGGCGCTGCCCGGCCAGACAACCGCGATTATCGGCGGCACCGGCAGCGGTAAGACCACGCTGGTCAACCTCATCCCGAGGCTGCTGGACGTGACCGGCGGCCAGCTGCTGATCGGCGGCGTCGACGTGCGCGATCTGGAGCCGGCGGAGGTGTCGGCGGCGGTGGGACTGGTGCCGCAGAAGCCATACCTCTTCTCCGGCACGGTCGCGACGAACCTGCGCTACGGCAACCAGGCGGCAACCGACGAGGATCTGTGGCAGGCACTCGAGATTGCCCAGGCCCGCGACTTCGTCGAGCGGATGCCCGACGGGCTCGACTCGCCGATTTCCCAGGGTGGCACCAACGTGTCCGGCGGACAGCGTCAGCGGCTGGCGATCGCCCGCGCGCTAGTGCACAAGCCGGGGATCTACCTGTTCGACGACTCGTTCTCGGCGCTCGACTACGCGACCGACGCCCGGCTGCGGTCCGCGCTGGCAACGGAGGTGACCGCCGCGACGATGATCATCGTGGCGCAGCGGGTGAGCACCATCCGCCATGCCGACCAGATTCTCGTCCTGGACGCGGGCCGCATCGTCGACCGCGGCACGCACGCCGAGCTGATGGGCACCAGTGAGACCTACCGGGAGATCGTGCTCTCCCAGCTGACGGAGCAGGAGGCAGCAGCGTGAGCGGGGGAGTCAACGGGGA
>JASHOE010000221.1 GCA_030041275.1 Streptosporangiaceae bacterium | reverse complement strand
GACGTAGGTGTAGAGCGGATGCCCGTTATACGTCTCCTGAGTGCCGCCGCCCGTTCGGGCGATAGTGCCGAGCGTGCCGGTCACGCCGGGACCGGCCTTCAGCGGTCCGGAGACCGGCGGCCAGTACTGAGCGCACGATCCGTAGCAAGCAGACCTCGTGCTCGTGTCCGGCGCGAACCAGTACAAAGTTCGCCCGGCCGCGTTGGTCAGCACCGTCGTGCCGCCGATGGTGGTGGTACGCAGCTTGCCCCCGGATGCCGCGGTGCCACTCGGCGCTCCGGCACTGCTGCCCGCTCCCGCGAGAGCGCCGCCGAGCAGCCCGAACGCCACCAGCGCAACCACAGCCGCAGCGAGCGTGGCCACGGCGGCGCTGACCCCGCTGGCTGCTCGGTCACTCCACCCGCCGTGAGCTGCGTGCGACGTGTGGGCTGAGCGCGACGTGCGCCGCTGCTGGCCGGCCGGCGTCGCCGCGAGCACCCCCAGCGCGACAAACGCCGCCACCTCGAGGATGGCTGCCGCGATCCCCGCGGTCGTCCGCACCTCACGGAATCCGAACAGGCCGAACTGCACGCTGAGCAGGTACCCGCCCAGGGTGGACAAGGCGAACACGGCGCCGAAGGCAGCCGCCAGTCTGCTGCCCGTGGCCAGCACGAGCAGGCCAGCCGCGAAGCCGACGATCACCTGGAGGAGGAACAACGGGCCGATTGTCGGGATTGTTCGGTAGCCAGTCAGGTAGAGGTCCAGGTGAATGGCCGCAGTGGCAAGGAGCAGTCCCGCGCCGATGACCCGCAGCAGGAGGCGCGAACGTGGCTGCAACCTCGACTCCGTCTTCGTCATGTCGGCAGTCATCATGACCGTTACCACGGCAAGCGCGGGCCACGGGTTCACCAATTGTCTATGCGCCGGTCCCAGCCCTCCGATCCGGACGTGGCAGGCTGGAACCGCATCCGCGAGGGCGCCTGTCCAGCAAAGGAGACGCGACATGCCGGAGGTCCCGCCGCTCCGTGAGCGCAAGGCCTGGCAGGCCCTGGAGCGCCACTACGCCGAGATCGGTGAACTGCACCTCAGAGACCTGTTCGCCGCTGATCCGGGTCGCGGTGAGCGGCTGACGGCAGAGCACGTTGGCATCTACCTGGACTACTCCAAGAACCGGGTTACCGACGAGACGATGGCGCTGCTCGTGGAGCTGGCCGAGGAGTCCGGCGTACCGCAGCGGCGGGACGCGATGTTCAGGGGCGAGCACATCAACGTCTCCGAGGACCGAGCCGTGCTGCACGTCGCGCTGCGCATGCCGAAGACCGCGACGCTGGTCGTCGACGGGAAGGATGTCGTGCGCGAGGTACACGAGGTTCTCGACCGCATGCGCAGTTTCGCGGACCGGATTCGCTCCGGCGACTGGAAGGGCTACACCGGCAAGCGCATCCGCAACGTGATCAACGTCGGCATCGGGGGCTCCGACCTCGGCCCAGTGATGGCGTATGAGGCGCTCCGTTACTACTCCGACCGCGACCTGACCTTCCGGTTCGTGTCCAACGTGGACTCGACCGACTTCGTCGAGGCAACCCGCGACCTGCGGGCCGACGAGACGCTGTTCATCATCTCGTCTAAGACGTTCGGCACCCTGGAAACGCTGACCAACGCCACCTCGGCCAGAGACTGGGTGGTCGGCGAGCTAGGCAGCGAGGACGCCGTCGCGAAGCACTTCGTCGCGGTGTCCACCAACGCCGAGAAGGTGGCTGCGTTCGGTATCGACACTGCCAACATGTTCGGTTTCTGGGACTGGGTTGGCGGCCGCTACTCGATGGACTCGGCCATCGGCCTGTCCACGATGATCGCCATCGGCCCGGACAACTTCGAGCAGATGCTGGCCGGGTTCCACGCGATGGACGAGCACTTCCGCACCGCGCCGCTGGCGCGGAACCTGCCGGTCCTGATGGGCCTGCTGTGCGTCTGGTACGGCGACTTCTTCGATGCCCAGACAGTGGGCGTCATGCCGTACGACCAGTACCTGAAGCGGTTCCCCGCGTATCTGCAGCAGCTGACGATGGAGTCCAACGGCAAGCACGTCACGCTGGCCGGCGAGCACGTCGACTACCAGACCGGAGCGGTCTTCTGGGGCGAGCCGGGCACGAACGGGCAGCACAGCTTCTATCAGCTGCTTCATCAGGGAACGAAGCTGATTCCCGTCGATCTCATCGGATTCGGACGGTCGCTCAACCCGCTGCGCGACCATCACGACATTCTGTCGTCCAACGTGTTCGCCCAGGCTCAGGCGCTGGCCTTCGGCAAGACCGAGGAGCAGGTCAGGGCCGAGGGCACGGCCGAGCACGTGGTGCCGCACAGGGTGATGGAGGGCAACCGGCCGACGAACGTGCTGCTCGCGCAAGTGCTCACGCCGCGGCTGCTCGGCACGCTGGTCGCCCTGTACGAGCACAGCGTGTTTACCCAGGGCGTGATCTGGGACATTGATTCCTTCGACCAGTGGGGCGTTGAGCTCGGCAAGGCACTGGCCAACCAGATCGCACCGGAGCTGGAAAGCGCGGACGAACCCGAGCTCAGCCACGACTCGTCGACGAACGCGCTGATCCGCCGTTACCGCTTGCTCAAAAAACCGGAGGAGTGACACGCCATGCCAACAGACAAGCCGATGCAGCTCGGCATGATCGGTCTTGGCCGGATGGGCGCCAACCTGGTGCGTCGGCTCATGCGCGACGGCCACAGCTGCGTCGCGTTCGACCGTACCCCGGCCGTTGTCAAGCAACTGGAGGATGAAGGCGCGGAGGGCGCGCACTCGCTGACCGACCTGGTCAAGAAGCTCGAGCGGCCGCGGGCAATCTGGATCATGGTCCCGGCCGGCGTCGTGCAGGCGACGATCGAGGGGCTGCGCCCGCTGCTCGACGAGGGCGACATCGTCATCGACGGCGGCAACTCCTACTACCGCGACGACATCGACCGGGCCCGGCAGCTGAAGGCCGACGGGATTCACTACATCGACTGCGGGACGAGCGGCGGCGTGTGGGGGCTCGAGCGCGGCTACTGCCTGATGATCGGCGGCGAGCCAGAGCAGGTGCAGCACCTGGACCCGATCTTCAAGACGATCGCGCCGGGCGAGGGCAGCGCGGAGCCGACGCCCGGCCGCAGCCTCGCCGACAGCACCGCGCCGCACGGCTACCTGCACTGCGGCCCGAACGGGGCCGGCCACTTCGTCAAGATGGTGCACAACGGCATCGAGTACGGCATGATGGCCGCGATCGCCGAGGGCCTCTCCATCATCAAGCACGCCGACGTCGGCCTGCACGAGCGTCAGGTGCACGACGCGGAGACCACGCCGCTGCGCGACCCGGAGGCCTACCAGTACCAGATCGACGTCGGCCAGGTCGCCGAGGTCTGGCGGCGCGGCTCGGTGATCAGTTCCTGGCTGATCGACCTGATCGCGGCCTCATTCGCCAAGTCGCCGAACCTGGAGGAGTTCAAGGGCCGGGTGTCGGACTCCGGCGAGGGCCGCTGGACGGTGCTCGCCGCGGTCGAGGAGGGCGTGCCTGCTTCGATCATCACCGAGGCGCTGTACGAGCGGTTCCAGTCACGCGGGCTCGGCGACTTCGCCGACAAGATCCTCTCCGCGATGCGGTCGGAGTTCGGCGGGCACGCCGAGCGGAAGGCCTGATCCGATGCGGCACGAGCTGCAGGTGTCGGCGGACGCCGATGCCGTCACGAAGAGGGCGGCCCTGTACGTGGCGGAGCTCGCCAGGACGTCGGTCGCCGAGACCGGCCGGTTCACGTTCGCGGTCAGCGGCGGGCACACGCCGTGGGCCATGTTCAGCGAGCTGGCAGAGGAAGACATGCCGTGGGCCGACGTGGACCTGTTTCAGGTGGACGAGCGGGTGGCGCCGGAGGGCGACCCTGACCGCAACTTGACGCACCTGCGGGAAAGCATCGGCGACGCTCCTGCCAGAGTGCACCCGATGCCGGTCAACGACGCTGACCTGCAACGGGCGGCGGCCGCCTACGGCACCCTGCTCCCCGACCGGTTCGACCTCGTCCACCTGGGCCTCGGCCCGGACGGGCACACGGCCTCCCTGGTGCCGAACGACCCGGTCCTGGAGGTCACCGAGGCGCTGGTCGCGCTGACCAGGCCCTACCAGGGCCATCCGCGGATGACGCTCACCTACCCGGCGCTGGCCAGGGCGGAACAGCTGCTATGGCTGATCACCGGCGCCGACAAGCGCGAACCGCTGGCCAAGCTGCTGGCCGGGGACCAGTCCATCCCGGCCGGCCGGGTGGTCGCCAACCGGTCGCTGGTGATGGCCGACGAGTCGGCCGCCGGACAGTGACGCCCGCGGTCGGCCCGGCCAGTCCGGGAGG